>JANYDM010000044.1 GCA_025363575.1 Betaproteobacteria bacterium
CAGCATCACGAGCGAGATCAGCCACGCTTTGACGCGAATGCGATCCACGCCCGCTGCGTACGCCGCCTCGGTCGCCGCGGCGAACCGTTCGTTCGTGCGCTCTTCATGCCGGTACGCCTGCACGGTGCGAATCTCGTGCAGAGATTCGTCGATGTGCGCCGACACATCCGCGACGCGGTCCTGGTTCACGCGCGACAGGCCGCGCACCCGCCGGCCCATCAGCAGAATCGGGATCAGCGTCGCCGGCACGCCGAGCACGATGAAAGCGGCGAGCTTCGCGCTCGTCGCGAACAGCATCACGAGCGAGCCGACCATCATCAAGCCATTGCGCAACAACATCGACACGCCGAAGCCGATGACCTGGCGCATCTGCTCGCTGTCGTTGGTGAGCCGCGAGGAGATTTCGCCGGTGCGCGACGCATCAAAGAAAGCCGGCGACAAAGTGAGCACATGCCTGAACGCCGCTTGCCGCAAATCGGCAATCACGCGCTCGCCGACACTCATCATCAGGTAGAAGCGCGTCCACGTCGCACCCGCGAGCAATATCGACACGGCGACCACCGCGGCCAGCGCAACGTTGAGCAAGTGCGGGTCCGTGCTGCCAAACCCGGCATCGATGACATGACGCAAGCCCTGGCCGAGCGCAAGTACGCAGCTCGAAGCGACAATCAGCGCGACGAATGCAATGATCACACGCGTGCGGTACGGCGCCAAAAAATGCCATAAGCGCAACAAGTGAACGAGCTCGCCCTTGGGCGGCGGGGTCACTTGCGCCATTGCCCGCTCAACGCGGTTGGCGGTTCGCGGTGATCAGCGTCGCGGTCCATTCGCGATCAGCCTTGAGAAATTCCGCGTACGCTGCCGGCGAACTGATAGCCGGCTCCACTGCCTGTTTTTCGAGAAACTCCGCGAAGCGCGGCTCTTTAAAGAGTTGCGCGAACTCGGCATTCAAGCGCGCGATGATAAGTTTCGGCGTGCCGGCCGGCGCGGCAAGGCCCCACCACAGATTGCCGGCGAAACCGGTCAGCCCCGCTTCGGCGAACGTTGGCACGCGCGGAAAAAGCGGCGAGCGTTTCGTTCCTGATACGGCGAGCGCCCTCACTTGTCCGCCTTGCACCTGGCCGATCATGTTACCGAGACCCACTGCGCTCGCCTGAATTTCATTGGACATCAGCGCAATCGTGATCGGGCCGCCGCCCTTGTAGGGAACCGCCGGCATGTCGCTGCGCCATTGCCGATTTAGCCAGGTGAGAAATACTTCTGGATACGAACCGGGGCCTATCGTGCCGAAGCTCACCGCGCGCGGTCTGGTCGTCACCAGCGTTCTCAATTCCTCCACTGTGGTCACCGGCAAAGATGCGGGCACCACCAGCACGCCCGTCACATAGTAAAGATTGGTGATCGGCGCAAAATCTTTGGCCGGATCGTACGGCAATTTGTCGAACACCTGCGGATTCACCGACGTGGTTGCGGTGTAAATCGCGCAGATCGTATAGCCGTCCGGCGGCGCTTTGGCGCACGCTTCCGCACCGATGATGCCGCTAGCACCCGTGCGATTGTCGATAACCAGCGGTTGCTTCAAGCGCGCGGTCAATTCGTGGCCCGCGGCGCGCATGATGACGTCAGTGACGCTACCCGCGGCGATCGGCACAATCACGCGGATGGGTTTTACCGGATACGCGGGCTCGGCGCTGAACAACGGTAAGGCGAGCAAAAGCAGAGCCGCAGCGACGGTTGAGCGAACGAACAGAGCCTCGCTCACAATCCAAGGTCCGACAGGCCGGGATGATCGTCGGGCCGGCAGCCGGGCGGCCAGTGATATTTGCGGTCGCCTTCTTTAATCGGCAAATCGTTGATGCTCGCGATGCGCCGGCGCATGAGACCGTGCCCGTCGAACTCCCAGTTCTCGTTGCCATACGAACGGAACCAGCTGCCCGAATCGTCGCGCCATTCATAGGCGAAGCGCACGGCGATGCGCGCGTCATCGAACGCCCACAGCTCCTTGATCAGCCGGTAGTCGAGCTCGCGCGCCCACTTGCGCTGCAGGAACTGCACGATTGCCGGCCGGCCGGTCAGGAACTCCGCGCGGTTCCGCCACATACTGTCAAAGGTATAGGCGAGCGAAACGCGCTCGGGGTCGCGCGAATTCCAGCCATCCTCCGCCATGCGCACTTTCTGCGCCGCGGTTTCTCGCGTGAACGGCGGCAACGGCGGACGG
>JANYDM010000054.1 GCA_025363575.1 Betaproteobacteria bacterium
CCTGACGGTCACGCCGGCATCGATTGCGGTGTCCGGCCTGACGGCGGTGAACAAAGTCTATGACACCACAACCACCGCGGCGCTCACGGGTACTGCGAGCTTCAATGCGCTCGGTTCGGACGTCGTCACGCTCGCCGGCACGGCAGCCGGAAATTTTGTCGACAAAAACGTCGGCAACGGCAAGAGTGTTGCGGTCACCGGCTTGACGCTCGGCGGCGCGGATGCGGGCAACTACGCTCTGGTGCAGCCCACGGGTTTCACCGCCAACATCACGAAGGCCGATTTAACGCTGACCGGTTTTGCGGCATCGAACAAGTTGTACGATAGCCTGAACACCGCGGCACTCACCGGCACGGCCAGCGTGAGTGCATTCGGCGGCGACAGCGTCACGGTAGGCGGCGGCGCCAGCGCGGTGTTCGCCGACAAGAATGTCGGCAACAACAAGGCGGTTACGGTTACAGGTAACACCCTCGGCGGCGCCGATGCCGGCAACTACAATCTCGTGCAGCAAAGCGGCCTCACCGCCAACATCACCCCGGCGGCGCTAACAGTGAGCGGTATCACGGCGAGCAACAAGGTCTACGACCAGACCACGGCAGCAAGCGTGAACACCGGCGGCGCGAGCTACAGTGGCTTGTTCAGTGGTGACGTCGTGACAGTCAGCGCCGCCGGCGTGTTCAACAACAAGAACGTCGCCAACGGCAAGACCGTCACGCTGACCAGCGGTTACAGCGGCGTCGATGCCGGTAACTACACCATCACCGATCAAACGACGACAACGGCCAACATCACGCCTGCTGCACTGACAGTGAGCGGCATCACGGCAAACAACAAGGTGTATGACGGCGGCACAACGGTCACCGTCAATACCGGCAGCGCCGCTTACGCGGGACTGTTCGCCGGCGACGCGGTCACGGTCAATGCAACCGGCGTGTTCACGGACAAAAATGCCGCGGTTGGCAAAACGGTCAATCTATCCAGCGGCTACACCGGCGCTGACGTGGGGAACTATACGATCGTTAACCAGGCGTCGGCCACCGCCAATATTACGCCGGCGGCATTGACCGTCACCGCCGGCAACGCGGCAAAGATCTACGGCAGCATCCTGAACTTTACGGGTACGGAATTCACCAGCACCGGCCTGATCACGGGCGAGACCATCGGCAGCGTCAACCTTGCCAGCAGCGGCGCGGCGGCCGCCGCTATTGTCGCCGGCAGCCCTTATGCAATCAACGCGAGCGGCGCAACAGGCGGCAGCTTCAGCGCTTCAAACTACAACCTGAGCTATGTCAGCGGCAGCCTCACGGTTAACCGCGCCCCGCTCATTATTACCGCCAACGGCTACAGCAAAATCGTCGATACGACGCCTTACAGCGGCGGCAATGGCGTCAGCCCCACCGGTTATGTGAACGGCGAGAACGGCAGCGTGCTCACCGGCTCGCTCACCTACGGCGGCAGCTCGCAGGGCGCGCTGAACATCGGCAGCTATGCCATCACGCCGGGCGGACAGTCGGCGGCCAACTACACCATCAACTACGTAGACGGCACACTGCTTATCCATGGCGTGGCCGCGAATACAACGAGTACCACGACCGGTCTGCCGCCGGGCGCACAAGACGCGATCAATGCGGCGCAGCATGGAAGCTCTTCGTCGGGCGCGTCCGGCTCGGGCGGCGGCGAAAGCGATCTGATCCAAATCGTCGGCGCGGGAATGAACCTGCCCGAGGGGATTGAATAAACTGCGATGCGCGCCGGGTTGCAGTGATCTTGTTCATGACGGTCGATCGTATCTCGCTGTGCCGGCTGCCGGCACAGCCGTTGACTGGCAGTGCGGGGTGCGGCGCTTTGCTAACGCTGCTCACACTGTCCGCCCTCACGGCGCCGGCCCAGGCCCAGGTGCGCCCGGATGCAGGCTCGACGCAACGCGACCTGGAGCAGCGCCCGCTCGAAGTGCCGCGCGTACGTCCTCCAATCGCAATCGAGCCGGCGCGTCCCGCGCTCAAGGCTGATGACGCACATCGCTTCCTGGTGAGCGCCGTGACAATCAGCGGCAACACAGCGTTCGCATCGGAAGTGTTGTTAGCGCTCGTGCGGGATGAGCTGGTCGGCAAAACAGTGACGCTCGAACAACTGCAGAACGCAGCAGCGAAGATCACCGCGTATTACAGAGCGCGCGGCTACCTCGTCGCGCGAGCCTACGTGCCGCAACAAAGCATAGACGAGAGCGGCGCGAAGATCGAATTCGCGGTGCTCGAAGGCGTGCTCGGAAAAGTGTCGGCGGAAAACCGTTCGCGCTTGAGCAATGCCACGGTCGCCGGCTTTACGGCGAAGCTTAAACCCGGCGCGCCGCTGACCATCGGCACTTTCGAGCGGCCGATATTGCTGCTGTCGGATCAGGCAGGCGTGGGCGCGGTCAATTCCGTGCTGAAAGCCGGCGGCGCGACCGGCAGCTCCGATCTCACACTGGACATCGCGCCGGCGCCGCTCGCGAGCGGCCAGCTCGAAGCCGACAACTGGGGCAGCCGCTACACCGGAGAAACCCGCCTGACCGGACAATTGAATCTCGCCTCGCCGTTCGGACACGGCGAGAGTTTTTCGGCGCGCGTCACGCAATCGTTCAGCGGGCTGACGACCGGTACGCTGCGCGTCGCCGTGCCCGTGGGCGGCGATGGTTTGAAGCTGGGTGCAGCTTACGGCGACACGCGCTATAGGCTGGGGCGCAACTTCGCGCCGCTGCAGGCGAGCGGCACCGCGCAAGTGGCGGGCGCCACGTTAAGCTACCCGTGGGTACGCAGCGAACGCTGGAACTTCAACACGACCATAGCCTTCGACAACAAGCGGCTCGACGACCAGATCGCGAGTACCGGCAGCGATACGCCGAAGCAAACCAACGCCGCAAGCGTAATACTCGGCGGCGACGTACGCGACCCGTTCGCGGCCAATAGTATTTTCGCGTGGAGCGCCACCGCTCTGTCAGGGCGACTCGCGATCAACTCGGCGGCCGCCGCCGTCAACGACGCAACCACCGCGATGACGCAGGGCAGCTACCAGAAGTACAGTATCTCGCTGCTGTATCAGCAGGCGTTAACCCGGCACTGGAGCATCTACGGCATCGCGCTTGCGCAAGTCGCAAGCAAGAACCTCGACAGCTCCGAGAAATTCGCGTTGGGCGGCGCGCAAGGCGTGCGCGCATATCCGGTGGGCGAAGCCGCAGGTGATCAGGGCGTGCTGGTCAGCGCAGAATTGCGCTACGCGTTTTCGCCGTTGCTGGGCGCGACGCCGACGCTGCTGGTGTTTGTAGATCAAGGCCACACGCAAACCAACAAGAACGCGTTCTCCGCCGGCGTCAACCAACGCACGCGCGGTGCGGCGGGACTTGGCGCAACCTTCGTCAAGACCGGCGATTATTCATTGCTCGCCTACTGGGCCGTCAAGACCAGCAACGAGGCCGCCACTGCCGATACCGACTGGCCCAATCGCGTATGGGTGCAGGCGATCAAATACTTTTAATCCCGACAGTGCAGCCGTGCAAATATTCCAAGCTGGGCTCCGCGCAAAATGAAGTGTCCTTTGTCGGAATACGGACAGCGCGCATCCCGCCACCGCAATTGTCCGGCGAGCGTCGGCCGTTAACTTTTGGCGGCCCGGCGCGGCAGCATCTTAATCGATCCTGGCGACGCCGCCCGAACGCCGCCTGCAGATTGCAGCGTATAGCCGTGAAAGGTTGGCGATCTTCGCCAGACATCCTGCGGTGAGTTCAGCACTCTACTGATGATGCTCGACTAATCGGTCGTCAGCGGTATGTAGATAAACGCGCTGCCGGCACAAGTGCACGCCCGCGCTCCATCGTTCCAACCGGCCGCATACTCCCTGTCAGTCTTGATCAGCAGGATGTCGCGACGGATCGCCCCGCGGCCCGTGGCCGAACAGGATTCGGCGATGACCGTGTAGCAGCCATCGCCGTAGCCAACCTTGTAAGTTGGCGCCACGTCGGGCGCAAGTTTGCTCACGTTCGAGTCGGCCAATTGCTGAGTTGTACAGCCGGCCAACCCGAGCAACATTAACGCTACGGCTATTCGCATTTCATATTCTCCCTGCACGCCATGAATGCACGGGAGTTTACCACTGCCCGCTCACGCGCCGCTGCTGCGTATCAGGGCAATGAACGTCCACAGTATGGCCAGCGGGATGAGCAGCACGAGCAGGAACGGAAAGACGAATCCGGCGACCACCAGTCCCGCCACCACCACGCAACCTAATATGTAAATGCCGATGCCGGCGAAAACGAACAGCAGGAAAATCGACGCGCAAAAGAGCGCGATCAAGCCCACGATCAAACCCGCCGCGCCGACCGTGCCCTGGAGCGGGCCGGCGAGTTCCTGACCGTTGATGACGATATGCGTCGCGCCGGCCTCGAAAAACAAGCCCCACGCGACGAGCACCAGCATGATGAGTGCGAGCACGATTGCAGTCAGCCTGGCCATGACAACTCTCCCGCATCGTAAACGATAGACTATTCAGACCAGCGTGCGCGCGACGAGTTCCGGCATGTCATGTGCATGGAACAGCCCGGACCATAACGCGAAATTATTCTTTTTCGCCGGCGACCACATAGGCCCAGAGCGCATCGATGTCTTCCGGCTTCAGCAGGCCTCCCCACGGGGGCATGCTGTTCTTGCCCTTGCTGACCGAGTTGCGAAAGCGGCCATCCTGATCTTTGGGAAACTTCATGAGATCGAACGCGCCTTCCGGATTTTTCATGCGGATGCCGTGGCACGGCGAGCAATTTCTCGCGAACATGTCCGCGCCTCGCTTGATTTGCTCCGCGGGAAATTCCTGCGCGTGAGCGCTCAATGCAAGCGCCATCAATATTCCCGCTGCGCTTTTCTGGAATTGGGTATTTTTCATGAAATAGTGATGAATAATAATCTGCGGTGGTCAAAAAAATCCCACCGGCCCTGGCCGGTGGGATCGATGTAAAACTGACCGCTCGCGCCTAGTCCATCAGCGCGAACGTCCACACCGTGCCGGTCGGCAGTACTTTCCCGGCCGTTTCGCGCTTGGCCGATGTGCCGCCGCCCAGTCCTGAGAATACGGTGACGTACTGCTTGCCTTTGTAAGTGTAGGTAATGGGCTGCGAGTTCACGCCCGATGGGGTCTTGAACTGCCACAATATTTTACCGCTGGCTTCATCCAGCGCCGCGAAGTCGCCCGCAGCGTTGCCGGTAAATACCAACCCGCCCGCGGTGACCATTGCTCCCGACCAGCTGGGCAGGTCGACCAGCGGCGTGCGCCAGGCGGGTTTGCCCGTCATCGGAAGCACGGAACCCCAGTAGCCCCAGGGCTTGGTCGTGTCGCGATCCTTGGTCGTGTTGGTGACACCCATGTAACGCTCTCCCGGCCTGTACACCGGCAGAGTCTGGTCCAACTGGTAAATCGCGGTTTCCTCGAGCATCGAGAAGTAGAGCCGCTCGGTGGTGGGATTGAATGCCATCGGCATCCAGTTTTTGCCGCCTGTCCAGCGCGGCTCGAGCTCGACCTTTTCGCCCGCGCGCAGGCGCCTGGCGACATCAGTCTCGACCACACGCCCGGTCTTAAGGTCCACGCCGGTGGCCCAGTTGGTCTTCACGTACGGATTGCCCGCGAGCACTTCGCCAGTGGCCCGATCGAGCACATAGAGCAAGCCGTTGCGGTCGGCGTGCATCAGCACCTTGCGCTTCTTGCCATTGAGGGTGAGTTCGCCCAGCACGTTTTCGTTGTTGCCGTCGAAGTCATACGTTTCAGCCGGCGTCCACTGGTAATGCCACACGATTTCGCCCGTCTTCGGACGGATGGCGATGACCGAAGCAACCCACAGGTTATCGCCCGGACGGCCTTTCCATGTCCACGGACCGCCGTTGCTGGTGCCCCAATAGGACAGATCGAGCTCCGGATCGTACGAACCCGTGATCCAGGTCGAGGCGCCACCGCGCTTGTACGAATCGTCCTGCGGCCAGGTCGCATAAGCTTTTTCCGTCGGATCCGGCGTGGTGTGACGACGCCACACTTCCTTACCCGTTTGGGCATCCATACCGACCACGAACCCGCGTACGCCGAACTCGCCGCCGGTCATGCCGCTCATCACGATGCCGTTGACCACGCTGGGCGCCCCGGTGATTGAGTAACCGTCCTTCCATTCGGCGATCTTTGTTTTCCACAACTGCTTGCCGGTCTTCGCGTCCAACGCATAGACAAACGCATCGATCGAGGCCACGTACACTTTGCCGTCGAATAGCGCAACACCGCGATTGTTCAGCCCGCAGCACACTACGCGCGGCACGGCAGGATCCCAGTCGAGGTCGAAGTTCCACTTGATGCGGCCGGTGCCTACGTCCATCGCGACCACGCGCTTGACGTTGGCGGCGTACAGGGTGCCGTCATGAACAAAGGGCTGGCCTTGTTCGCCGTACTCGTTGGCGAGCGACGTGCTCCATACCGGCACCAGGCGCTTGACGGTACTTTTGTTGATTTGATCGAGCTTGCTGTAGCGCTGCTGGTGATACCCCATGCCGTAGGTCAGCACATTGTCGGTGCTGCCGCCGTTGCCGTCCCTGGTAAGTTCCTGCTGTGTCTGTGCCTGCGCGCCTGCCGCCAGCATGGCCGACAATGCCAGTCCCGTCAAAAATTGGTTCATGATTTTTTCCCCCGCCTCAAGTGGATACGCGTGGCATCTCAGGTGCGCTACGCGGTTCGCGATACGCTGGAACGACCAGCGACGTGACTAGTGTAGACACTTTTCACCATGGCGCCTAGTTACTGTTACCCGACTTCGCTTTTGAAAAGCGCTTTTCAGCCGCGCTACCCGGCTTACGGCCTGTTTCCGCCTGGTTTATAGCCGTCGGTGAGCGTGTACAGGAACTCGACAATGTCCTCGATATCCGCGTTCGTAAGTTGCGGGCGCTGTTGCGGACGGCGCTGATATGGCGGGGTGTCGACGTCGACATTGGCATGATATCGGGCCGGCAGGTCGTCAAATTTTCTGCCGGCGGGAAACCATCGCGCCGGGTCGGTATCGCGTGTTGCGTAGAACGCCACGGCGTCGCGCAGATTATCGAAATAGCCGTTGTGCATGTACGGCGCGGTGATCGTGATATTGCGCAGAGTCGGCGTTTTGAACAAGCCACAGCCAGCGGGTTCCGTGATGGGCGGCTTGGCATTCGTCGCAGGCAACTTGAGATTTTTCACCGGCACGCGCTCGCACAAGCCGAGGTCGAAATAGGCGGGATCGGCATTTTTCGGAATGCGCGCGCTGCGCGGCAGCCCGAGCGCGCGGAAGCTGAAGTCCGTGAACAGCGATTTTTGCGGATCGCGCGAGGCGACATCGACGCTATGGCAATGCGCGCAATTGCCTTTGTTGGGCAAGGTAAAAAGATTCAAGCCGCGCTGCTCCCGTTCGGTAAACTTCGCCTGACCGCGCATCACATGATCGAATTTCGAGGTGAACGGCTGGAACACGCGCGTGCGCATAAAGGCGGCCAGCGATGCCGCCACGGCGTCGAGCGCTGTCTCGGAATCGTTGAAAACGTTTTCACCCCACACCTGGCGAAACGCGCCGGCGTACGCAGCTTTCGCGACCTTGGCGATCAACGCGGGCACGTCAGGGTTGTTCATCTCCACCGGGTTGAAAAACGGCTGCCTGGCCTGCTCTTCCAGCGTGTCGGCGCGGCCGTCCCAAAAATGACCGCCCGCCGGCACGCGCTTGCCGTTGCTTTCAATGCTGCCGAAGCGCGGGGCAGTGGCCAGGTACATTGCGGTAGGCCCATCGCGCGTGCCGAACTGGTCGGACCGGCTGCCCAGCGCCACCCCGATCAACGTGTTGTTGTTGCCGGTAAAGGCACGCCGGGGATCATGGCACGAGGCGCAGGCTACGGTTTGCGGTTCCGACAAGTCGCTGTCGAAAAAAAGTTGCAGGCCGAGACGCTCGCGCGCTGTCAGGGAAGACTGATCAATGGCGGCGGCGAGCGACAGGATAAACGGATCCTGCGCCTGCGCCCCGGGCGTGAGCGACAGAAAAACAAGCGCCGACAAAACACAAAGTGCCAACACGTGTTTCGCCAACCCCAGCCAGGTCCGTTGATACAGGGTGATCGGCATCGGCATCGTCTTAAACCAGCTTGCGCGCGATGAGTTCCGACTTGGCATAGGCATAGAACACCGGCGCCGCGACCACGCCGGGCAGGCCGAACGCCGCTTCCATTACGATCATCGCCAGCAGCAACTCCCACGCGGCCGCATTGATCTGCGAGCCGACGATGCGCGCGTTGACGAAATACTCGAGCTTGTGGATCACCATCAGGAAAGCGAGCGAGCCTAGCGCGACATGCGGCGAGTGGCCAAAACTGAGGATGACGATCACGCTGTTCGAAATAAGGTTGCCGATGATAGGCAGCAAGCCGGCGACAAACGTCAGCGCAATCATGGTTTTCTTGAGCGGCAGATGGACGTCCATCGCCGGCAATACGAGCTCGAGATAGATCGCGCTCAACACGGTATTGAAAGCAGAAATACGCACCTGGGCAAACACCACGCGGCGAAACGCATCCGCGAGGAGTTTGATGCAGTTCATCATTGACCGCGCAAGCGGCCCCAGCACACGCGACGAGCCGACCTCGCGCAAAGCCACCAGCGCACCTATCACCATGCCGATGAGCGAATAGGCGATTCCGCGGGCGACCTCGCTGCCGGCTGTTTTGACCTCGGCCGCATGCTCGCGCAGCCAGTCGACCGTCGCGTCCTTCAGCGCGCCGCTGTCGGCCGGCAGCCAGTTCTGCACCCACGCCGGCAGCGTGGTGAGCACGCCGTCGATGATTTCGGCCATTTTTTGCAGCAATATCGCGAGCCGGCCGCCTTCGCTGCGGAAAAATGTCAGGGCGCCGATTACCAATATCGTGGCGAGCGCAAGCACGATCACTGTCAGCAACGCCACGATGACGATACGCGCCGCCGCCGGCCTGTCCTTGAGCCCGAATACGCGCGGCGCCAGCCGGTGCACCAGCACGTGCACGAGCAGGCCCGCGAGCAACGCCGGCAGCAGATGCAGCTCGAGCACGAGCACAAGAGCCACCGCCATGACGATTAACGCAATGACGTCCGCTTTCGACTTGATCCACGGGTTTGCTTCCTGACTCATGGCTGCTCCTTGCGCAGGCGCCGCATCACGGCGCGACAACTACAACTGGTTTGCCTATCATGCGCCGTTCTTCGAGGGCCGCGTGCGCCACTTCGACAGTGTCCAGGGTATAGCGTCCGGCAATTTCAATCTGCAGGCTGCCATCAAGCAGCGCTGCGAAGATTTCATCCGCGCGACGGCGCGTGGTCTGCGCGTCGGGCAGATGATCGGCAAGCCGCGGGCGCGTAAGAAACAGCGAGCCGGCCTCGCCCAGTTCGATCGGGTCGAGATCGTGCACCGGGCCCGATACCGAGCCGTAGGCCACGACGAGACCGCGCTTGCGCGTCGCGCGAAAACTGTCGCGCAGCGTCGCCTTGCCGATCGAATCGAACACTACGTCGACGCCGCGTCCCTGTGTGGCATCGCGCAGCGCGTCGGCAAACCGTCCGTTCTCGTATAGCACTGCCAGGTCGGCGCCGCGCTCGCGCGCGACCCGGGCTTTTTCGGGCGTGCTGGTCGTCGCATAGACCGTCGCGCCTAAACGCTTGGCGAGCTGAATCAACATCTGCCCGATGCCGCCGGACGCCGCGTGCACGAGACAAGTGACGCCCGGCGCCAGCCGCCCGACGTCGTGCGCGAGATAGTGCGCGGTAAACCCATGGAACACCGATGCGGCCGCCATCTCGAGCGACAGTGCAGCGGGGACCTTGACCACCCGCCATGCGGGCACCACTGCGTATTCGGCGTAGCTCCCCCATGCGATGCAGTACGCGACACGATCGCCTTGCGCGAAATCGGTGACACCGGCACCCACAGCGGCGATCTCGCCCGCGCCTTCCATGCCGAGCGTGCATGGCAATTTGACCGCGTAAGTTTGCGAGTTCGCGTACTTGCCTTCGCGCGTATGGACATCCATGAAGTTGATGCCGGCGTGCGTGATGCGTATCAGCACTTCGCCTTCGCGCGGCGCAGGTTGAGCGATGTCGCGATGGATCAACACCTCAGGCCCGCCGTAACGCTCTATTTGTATGCTTTTCATCGTTCGCGCAGTTTCGTGCGGCCGCGAGGGCAACCGGGTAGCAAAAGTCTACCGCATTACTGGCGGTCATTGCGCGTAGTAGAATCCGCGCTTTTCAACTCACGAACTTTTTCGGACTGCATCATGCGCAAGCTGACCATCCCGCAAGGAATGTTTTTCATTCTGGCTATTGCCGCGGCGCTGTCCGGCCCAAGCTGCGCCCAGGACCAGTTCCCGAACCAGCAGATCAAAATCATCGTGCCTTTCTCGGCAGGCGGCGGCACCGACATCACTGCGCGCCTGATTGGGGATCACATGCGCAAAACATTCAATCAGGCGGTAGTGGTCGACAACCGCGTTGGCGGCAGCGGCATGATAGGCACCAACGCGGTGGCCAAGGCCGCACCTGACGGCTATACCCTGCTGATGGCGTCCGGCGAGATGGCGATCAACCCGCATCTCTTTCCGCAAATACCGTACGACACGGACAAAGACCTCGCCCCGCTTTCCAACGCAGTGAAAGTGCCCAACGTGCTGACGGTCAATCTCGACGTGCCCGCGAAAAACATTCAGGAGCTGATTGCCTACGCCAAGGCCAATCCCGGCAAGCTCTCGTACGCATCCAGCGGCATTGGCAACGCGCAGCACCTGACCGGTGAAATGCTGAACAAGGCGGCCGGCATCAACGTGCAGCACATTCCGTTCAAAGGCGCGTCGCAGCAGTTGGCCGACACTGCGGGCAAGCACGTGACCTATACGTTCGCCAGCATAGGCGCGTCGCTGCCCTTCATCCAAAGCGGCAAGCTGCGGCCGATCGCGGTGACTTCGCTCACGCGGGCATCCGTCCTGCCGGACGTGCCGGCCATCGCCGAATACAAGCCGCTGTCGACGTTCGAGCTGGTGAATTTCTTCGGCATGTACGCACCGGCCGGGACGCCGGACGCAGTGATGCGCAAATTGAACACGGCCATCGTGCAAGCGCTGGTGACAGCAGAGCTCGCGGGTAAATTGAAAGATCTCGGCTTCGAGCCAGCCCCGACGACGCCCGAGCAGTTCCGCGCTTTCCTGCGCGCCGAATCGGCGAAGTTCGCCAGAATAATTGTCGATGCGAACGTTAAAGTTGAGCAATAGCCGCTCTAACAGCAGTTGAGCAATAGCCGCTCTAACAGCAGTAGAGCAGCAGCCGTTCTAACAGCAGTAGAGCAGCAGCCGTTCTAACAGCAGCGGAACAGTAGCCGCTTAAGCAGCATTCGAGCTACAGACGCGCTCAGTCGGGCTTGACACCGGCGTCGCGTATGACCTTGCCCCACACTTCGCGCTCGCGCGTGAGCAGTTTCTTCAAATCGTCGGGCGGGCCCCACAACGGCTCAGCGCCTTGCGCGAGCAGCCGGTCGCGCACGTCAGGCTGCTGCATCGCGCCGGCGATTTCGGCGTTGAGTTTTTTGACTATGTACTGCGGCATGCCGGCCGGACCCAGCACGCCGAACCAGCCGCCGGACTGAAACCCGGGCACGCCGGATTCGGCGATCGTCGGCAGGTCGGGGGCGACCGTCGAACGTTTTGCGCTCGTCACGGCGAGTCCGCGCAGCGCGCCCGATTTCATGTACTGCACCACGACCAGCACGTTGTCGAAAGCAGCATGCAACCGGCCGCCAAGCAGGTCCGGTATCAGAACGCCAGTGCCTTTGTACGGCACGTACAGCATGTCGATGCCCGTCATGCGTTTAAGCAGCTCGCCGGACAGACGCTGCACGGAGCCCGGTGTCGAGCCGGCGAAATTGAGCTGACCCGGGCGCGCCTTGGCGTAGGCGATGAATTCCGGCATCGTCGTCACGGGCACCGACGGGTGCACGACGAACACGTAGGGTGATGTTGCGAACAGCGCGACCGGCACAAAATCGCGCGCCGTGTCGAACGGCACTTTGGTGTAAAGGCTGGAAATAATGCCGAACGAGCCGCCGGCCATCAATAACGTATAGCCGTCGGGCTGCGATTTGGCGACGAGGTCGGCGCCTATGATGCCGCTCGCGCCGGGCCGGTTGTCGAAGACGACCTGCTGGCCGAAACGTTCGGAGAGCTTGGCCGCGACCAGCCGCCCCATGATGTCGGTAGACCCGCCGGCGGGCAGGCCGACGATCATGCGCAGCGGGCGTTGCGGATATTCCGCAGACGGCGCGGCATGAGCTGCCGCACTGATCAAGAACGAGATAAGAATGGGGCAGCGCGGCCATGCAAGCATTGCTGTCCTCCTGCGGGCGGCACTACCGACTGACTATTCTTTTGCCCTGGTGGTGCGGCCGGCGGCGAGCGCCTGGTTCTTTTTCAAATTGCGCAGCTCTGCCTGACGGCGCTTGAAACATGCGAGGCAGATCCAGCGCGTGGTGCCGATCTTGCGGAACTCGCCAGTGGTCCAGTGGCTGCCCGTGCTGCAAAACCGTTTCTTGACTTCAGCGATCGGTGTCTTGGCTTCCATAGGGCTAATAGTAACAGGCAATGGGCCCCACCATCATCTGCCGTGATTGCTTCGTCATTTGTTCACTTCGATATTGTCGATGAGGCGCGTCTTGCCGAGGCGCGCCGCCGCCAGCACCACCAAGCGCTGCTCGCCGTTTCGCGGCGGCTGCAGATCGCTTTGCCGGCGCACGGCAATGTAATCCGGTTTCCAGCCGTGGTGCGCGAGCTCGGCCATGACATCGAGCTCGACGCGCTGGTAGTCGCGCGCCCCTGCGGCAAGCTCGTCGCGCGCTTTGCACAACTGCCGATAAAGGCGCGGCGCTTCCCGCCGCTCGTCCGGCGACAAATACGCGTTGCGCGACGACAGCGCGAGCCCGTCATCGGCGCGCACGGTCTCGGCGAGTATGAGCTCGATCGGCAATGCGAGCTGGTGCACCATATTCGTGAGCACCAAACATTGCTGGTAATCCTTCTTGCCGAAGATCGCCGAGTGCGGCGATACCATGTTGAAAAGCTTAAGGACCACGGTTGCGACGCCGCTGAAATGGCCGGGGCGCACAGCACCATCGAGTATGTGCTGCAAGTCGGACGGCTCGACGACGTACGTCTGCGGCGCGGGATAGATTTCCTTCTCATCCGGCGCGAACACGACGTCGACACCGGCTGCGCGCAGCTTCGCGCAATCCGCCTCCAGCGTGCGCGGGTAGCGCTCGAAGTCCTCGCGCGGGCCGAACTGCAATCGGTTGACGAAGATGCTGACGACCGTGCACGCAGCACGCGGCTTGGCGATATTGATGAGCTGGATGTGGCCTGCGTGCAGGTTGCCCATAGTCGGCACGAACACGTTGTTCGGCTCATGCTGCAACCGCTGGCGCAAGGCCGCGACGGAATGTATGACGTCCATGGGTTAAGCAGGATTCAGGATCCGGGATTCAGGATTCGGCAAATCTCAAGGGCGCACAGTATAACTCGCAGCACCGCATCAGGACTCCCGAATCCCGAATCCCGCTTTTAATACGAATGCTCTGCCGCCGGAAAAGTCTCCGCCTTGACCTCTCGCACGTACGCTGCGATCGCGCCCTGCACGCTGCCGCCGCCGGCGAGGAAATTTTTGACGAAGCGCGCCTTCTTGCCGGGATAGATATCGAGCATATCGTGCAACACCAGCACCTGGCCGGAGCAATCGACACCCGCGCCTATGCCGATGGTGGGGATACGCAGCGCCGCCGTCACGTCGCGCGCGAGCGCGGCGGGGATGAGTTCGAGCACGAGCATGCCCGCGCCCGCGTCCTGCAGCATTGTGGCTTCGGCAATTAACTGGCGCGCCTGCGCGTCGGTCCTGCCTTGTATGCGGTAGCCGCCCAGCGTATGCACCGACTGCGGCGTAAGCCCCAGGTGCCCGCACACCGGCACGCCGCGCGACGTCAAAAAGCGGATGGTCTCGGCCATGGTCTCGCCGCCTTCGATCTTCACCATCTGCGCGCCGGCCGCCATGAGGTGCGCCGCGTTCTTGAACGCTTCGGCTGGGCTCGTTTGAAACGTCCCGAATGGCATGTCGGCGATCACCCAGGCGCGTTTCGAGCCGCGTGCAACACATGCAGTGTGATACGCCACGTCGGCGAGCGTCACCGGCAGCGTCGAATCGTGGCCCTGTAAAACCATGCCGAGCGAATCGCCGATCAGCAGCGTATCCACGCCAGCAGCATCGCACACCGCGGCGAAACTCGCGTCGTAGCAGGTCAGCATCGTAATCTTGTCGCCGTCCTGCACCATCTTGTTCAAAGCCGTCAGCGTGATTCTCATGTCAGTTCCTTCGCCCTATTCCCCCAGGCTGAAAAACTCGCGCGCGCCGCGCATGGCCGCTATGCGCTGCAACAACAAGTCGAAATCCGCCGGCGTGTCGACAAAATTCAGGTGCTCTGAATTGACGATCAAGACCGGCGCCGCATTATATTGATAAAAAAAACGCGCATAACTTTCGGCAAGGCGCACGAGGTAGTCTTCGGAAATTGCGCGCTCGTAGGCCACGGCACGGCGCCTGACACGCTCGATCAAGGTTTCGATTGAAGCCTGCAGGTAAATTACGAGATCCGGCACCGCCGCCTGCGGCTTCATCTGCCGGTAGATTTGGTGGTACAGGTTTAACTCGTCGTCGTTGAGCGTGAGGCGCGCAAACAGCGGATCCTTGTCGAGCATGAAATCCGAAATCGTCGCTCGCCGGAAGAGATCGGACTGGGACAGTTCGCGCACCTGGTTCAGCCGCTGAAACAGGAAGAAGAGCTGGGTGGGCAGCGCATAGCGCGCGTTGTCTTCATAAAAGCCCGGTAGAAACGGATTGGCGCCCGGGTCTTCGAGCAAAGTCGCGCTGCCGCTTTTTTCGGCCAGCATGCGCGCGAGGCTGGTCTTGCCGGCGCCGATCGGGCCCTCGACGACGACATAGCGGTATTTTTCGGGGAGCGGCGTCATGCGACCCTGGTGGCAATCTGCGCCACGCCGGACACATCGACTTCGCGCAACAGATCATTGACGCGGCCGCGGCCGGGAATCAAGCGATCCGGGGCGATTTCCGCGAGCGGCGCCAGCACGAAAGCACGTTCATGCATGCGGGGATGCGGCACCGTAAGGCCTTCTTCATGCAATACGCGGTCGTCATACAGAAGCAAGTCGAGATCCAGCGTGCGCGGCGCGTTGAGAAACTGGCGCACGCGGCCGCGGCCGGTTTCGACCGCGAGCAGCGCGGTCAACAACTCGCGCGGACTCAATCCGGTTTCAACGGCGGCCACCGCATTGATGAAATCAGGCTGATCGGTATAACCCACCGGCGCGGTGCGATATAGCGATGATTGCGCGGTAAGTCGCGTGTCCCGCAGGGTAGTCAGAGCAGCTACGCCCGCTTGCACCTGCGCAACGGGATCGTCGAGATTGGCGCCCAGTCCGATGTATGCCGTTGCCGCCATCATTCGGCGCCGGCGGGGGCGGCAGCCGGTTTCTTTTTGCGCCGCGGCCGGCGGCGTTTCTTGCTGCCCGCGCCCGGACTGCTCTTCAAGAGCATGCCCTCGCGCGTCGCGTCGTCGGCATGCTGGAACTTCTCCCACCAGTCGCCCAACTCGGCGTCGATTTCGCGGCTCGCGCAGCGCAACTGCAGGAAATCGAAGCCGGCGCGAAACCGCGGATGCTCGAGCAGCAGGAAGGGCCGCCGACCCGCGCGATTGGCGAAGCGCGCCTGCAGCGCCCAGATGTCTTTCATGTCGGCGCCGTAACGGCGTGGAATCGCGAGCTTCTCCGCCTGCACCTGCAGCACGTGGTCCATCGCGTGGAACAGCGCGGGCATGGTATGCATGCCGCGCGCCTCGGCGGCTTTCCACGCCGCGAGCACTTCATGCCACAGCAGCGCGGCAAACAAAAATCCGGGCGAGACGGTCTTGCCGGAATTAATTCGCTTGTCGGTGTTCTCCATTGCGAGCATGACGAAACGCTCGCCGAGCGGCTGCTCGAGGATCACATCGAGCAGCGGCAACACTCCGTGGTGAAGGCCTTCCTTGCGCAGGCGGCGCACGCCTTCGGCCACGTGCCCCGACATCAGCAGCTTCATCATCTCGTCGAATACCCGCGCTTTCGGCACGTTGAGCAACAGATTTGCGAGTTCGCGTATCGGTTTGCGCGAGCGCGTGTCGATCTCGAGACCGCGCGCCGCCGCCAGCCGCACCGCGCGCAGCATGCGCACCGGGTCTTCACGGTAGCGCTGCGCGGGGTCGCCTATCATGCGCAGCTTGCGCGCCTTGATGTCGGCCAGCCCCTGGTGGTAGTCGATGACCTCTTCGCGCACCGGGTCGTAAAACATCGCGTTCACGGTAAAGTCGCGCCGGCGCGCGTCGTCTTCCATGCTGCCGAATACGTTGTCGCGCAGGATGCGGCCGTGCTCGTCGGTCGAGTGATCGCCCTCTTCGGCATCGGCCGCGGCGGCGCTGCCCCGAAACGTCGAGACTTCTATGGTCTCGGTGCCGCCCAGCACGTGCACGAGTCGAAAGCGCCGGCCAATGATGCGCGAGCGGCGGAAAATGGCGCGCACTTCCTCCGGCGTCGCGGCGGTCGCCACGTCGTAGTCTTTGGGTATGCCGCCGAGCAGAAGATCGCGCACCGCACCGCCGACGATAAAAGCGGGATGGCCGTGCTGCTGCAGCGTTTCGCAAGTCTTGGCGGCAAAGCGGCTCACGTGCTCGCGCGCGATGCGGTGCGATTTCAACGCAACGACCTTGGGATTGGCGGACCCGAACAGCGCGCCCGAAAAAACCTTGCCGAGAAAACGCCTGATCATCAGTTGAATTGCCCGTAATCAAACAAAAATAAGCATTGCCTGCGTTGCCGCGGCGTCCCCCGCAGCGCCCTCAAACAAATTGAGCGGCGCGCCTTCAGGCGAATCCGCTCGAATTTGTGCCGCCCGATTATATAACGGGCGCGAAGTGCATATCCGCGCCAAGGCCGAACGCACGGACGTTGCACCCGTATAACGCCGTCAGCCGCTCCGGCCCGAGCAATTCGGCCGCCGCGCCCTGTTCATGACGGCCCTCGCCGTACAACATGAGAATACGGTCGCAGCGGCCGGCAAATGCAAGATCATGCAGAACCATCATCGCCGCCGTGCCGCAGTCGCGCGTCGCGGCCCGCAGCAACTCGAGCGTCTGCAGCTGGTGCCTCAAATCGAGGTGCTGCAGCGGCTCGTCCAGCAGCATGATGCGCGGCTGCTGCGCCCACAGTTGCGCGAGGCGCGCGCGCTGGCGTTCGCCACCGGACAGTGTCCCGTATGCTTGTTCGGCCTGCGCATGGAGATCGAATACCGCCAGCGCGCGCACCGCGGCCGCCTCGTCGTCCGCTCGCCAGCCTAAAAGCGAATGCGCGTGCGGATAGCGGCCCAGCATCACGTATTCGCGCACGCTGCCCCAGAATTCCTGGTCTTCGCGCTGCAGCAGTATGCCGAGCGCACGCCCGAGTTCGCGCCGCGAGAATTCCGGCAGAGGCCTGTCATCCATCGCAACGGTGCCGCCGGCCGCGGACGAGAGCCCGCCGAGCGCATGCAGCAGCGAGGTCTTTCCGCTGCCATTGCATCCGAGGACGCCCCACAATTCGCCTGGCGAGAGCTCAAGATCCAGTTCGCGGCACAGCACGCGCGCCCCGGCCGCAATCGTCAGTTGTCGCGCACGCAGGTTCATGATTTGCGCGAGAGCAAATACAACAGCACCGGCACGCCCAGCAGCGCCGTGAATACACCGACCGGCAACTGCTGCGGCGCCCACACCGTGCGCGCAAAGGTATCCGCCAGCGTGACGAAACTGCCGCCGACCAGCGCAGAGGCCGGCAACAGCCAGCGATGATCGTTGACGCCGGCGAGCCGCAGCGCGTGCGGCACCATGATGCCGACGAAGCCTATGCTGCCGCCGAGGAGCACCGCTGCCACCGTGGCCACTGCGGCGCCGAAATAAAGCGCTGCCTGCCATCCGCCGACGGCCACGCCGAGCGCACGCGCCTTCATGGCACCGAGGGCGAGCGCGTTGAGACTGCCCGACCCCAGCGTAAAAACCACTACGACTGCCGCGAGCACCCACCATGCCGCGCCGCTGGCGTCCGCGTGCGACAAATCCCCCATCAGCCAGAACAGCATGCCGCGCAATTGCGCCTGCGGAGCGACCGTAAGCAACATGCTGATCATCGCCGTGAACCCCGCGGACAGCACCACGCCCGTCAACAGCAGGCGGTGCACATTCCAGTCGCCCGCGCGAAACGACAGCGCGAACACAATAGCGATCGCACCCAGCGCCCCCGCGAGGGCGGCAAAGTTGCCCCCGGCGACGCCCGCGCCGAGCAACACTGCCGTCAGCGCGCCAAGGGCCGCGCCGCCAGAGATGCCAAGAATATAAGGATCGGCCAGCGGATTGCGCAGCAACACCTGCAGCAGTACGCCGGCAGTCGCCAGCAATCCGCCGCATGCGAAGGCGGCGAGCACGCGCGGCAGGCGCAGTTTCCAGATCACATCGTGCGCGATGCCGGGCTCAGGCGCGACGAAGCTGTGCACTACCTGGGCGATGGAGAGCGGCAAACTGCCGAAGAGGAGTGCCGCGAACATACTGCCCGCCGCGATTAACGCGAGCACGGCAAGCAGCGGCGCGCGCGACATTCAGTCAGGCCAGACTCAGAACCGGCCAACCGTGCCGTGCGGCATGCGCGCTCAAAGTATTGTCTGGATCGACCGCCACCGGATGCGTGACGCGCTCGAGCAGCGGCAGGTCGTTGAGCGAGTCGCTGTAAAAGCGGCTCGCGTCGAACGATCTGAGCGTGAGGCCGCGGCCGTCCAGCCACTGCTCGAGTCGCAATATCTTGCCTTCGCGAAAGCACGGCGTGCCGGCAACTTCGCCGGTGAATTCGCCGTCAAGCTGCGCGGGCTCGGTGGCGATCAAGTGCTCCACTGCGAATTCCCGGGCTATGGGCGCCGTCACGAAACTATTCGTCGCCGTGATTATCACGCACAGATCGTTGCGGTGGCTCGCGACCAGCTCGCGCGCACGCGCGCGGATGATGGGCAGGATTTTCACGCGCATGAATTCTGCGTGCCACTCGTCGAGCACGCGCCGCGGATGTCGCGACAGCGGCTTCAGCTGAAAATCGAGGAACTCCAGGATATCGAGCGTGCCGTTTTTATATTGCGTGTAGAACTCGTCGTTGCGCGCTTCGTAGATTTCGCGGTCGAGCACGCCTTTTTCGATCAGGAACTGCGCCCACTCGAAGTCGCTGTCGCCTGACAGCAGCGTGTTATCCAGATCGAACAGCGTCAGGTTCACCGTGCCCTCCGTGGCTCAGGTGTGCAGAAGTTCGCGCAGCAACGGCAGCGTGATCGCGCGGCGGCTGGCCAGCGAATAACGGTCGAGCGCATCGAGCAATGCCAGCTGCGACGGCAGGTCGCGCTGCGCGTGCCGCAGCAGGTAAGCGACGACTTCGGGCGACAACTCGAAGCCGCGCGCCAGCGCATGACGTTTCAACGCGGCGACCCTTTCCTCCTCGTTCAGGCCGTGCACTTGATAGACAAGGCCGGCGGCAAGGCGGGTTACCAGGTCAGCGCGCAACGTAAGCTGCGCGGGCGCAGCGTCGCCGCTCGCGAGCAACATGCCGCGGCCGGCCTGGATGCGGTTGTGCAGATTAAAAAGCTCGATTTGCGCTTGCGAATTCAGCAGATGCACGTCTTCCACCGCGCATAGCGAGTCGTCCGCGACAGCAAATTGCGACGAACCGGCGGCGAACAGCGTAGCCGGCCTGGCGTCGGCGCGCGCCGCCGCGACGACTGCGCCCAGCAGATGACTGCGGCCGCTCCCCGGCGCGCCCCACACGTAGACGAAACGTTCGCCGCTCGAGCCGTTGGCCATCGAGTACAGCGCAACCACGAGTTCGGCGTTGCGGCCCGGCACGAAATTCTCCAGCGCGGGCGCCGGCGGCTGCGCGATATCGAGCGCGAGTTGCTTCATGCGCGGCGCGTTTCAACAGAACTGGCGGTGGTCATTTCGGGTAAAATTCGGCACTCAACAATCAATGGCGCACGGGGAATTGACTATCTTACCCGACCCATCCGCCGTTTACGACACGCGAGAGCGCACTTGAGCACATCCAACCGTACCGATGCCCTGACTTACCGTGATGCCGGCGTCGACATCGACGCGGGCGATCAACTCGTCGACAACATCAAGCCGTTCGCCAAAAAGACGATGCGCCCCGAAGTGCTCGCGGGCATCGGGGGTTTTGGCGCGCTGTGCGGATTGCCGGCCAAATATCGCGAGCCCGTTCTCGTTTCGGGCACGGATGGCGTCGGCACCAAGCTCAGGCTTGCATTCGAGCTTAATCGTCACGACACGATAGGCATCGATCTCGTGGCGATGAGCGTCAACGACATTCTGGTGCAAGGCGCGGAGCCGCTATTCTTCCTCGATTACTTCGCGTGCGGCAAGCTCGACGTCGCGACCGCGACGAAAGTAGTAAAAGGCATCGCTGCCGGGTGCGAGCGCGCCGGGTGTGCATTGATCGGCGGCGAAACCGCGGAAATGCCCGGCATGTATCCGCCCGGCGAGTACGATCTTGCGGGTTTCGCGGTTGGCGTGGTCGAGAAAAGCAAAATCATCGATGGCAAGACGATTGGAGCAGGCGATACCGTGCTGGGGCTCGCGTCCAGCGGCGCACATTCCAACGGCTACTCGCTGATCCGCCGCATCATCGCCAAGAACAAGATCGATCTGTCGACGAAACTCGATGGCAAGACGTTAAGCGATCTGATCCTGGCGCCGACGCGCCTTTATGTGAAAGCCATGCTGAAACTGATGGAGCAATTGCCGGTCAAAGGACTGGCCCACATTACCGGCGGCGGCATCGTCGACAATGTGCCGCGCATTCTGCAGGAGCATCTGACCGCGCGCATCGACGGCGCAAACTGGCCGCGGCCCCCGCTGTTCACATGGCTCCAGCGCGAAGGCAACGTAGCGGAAGGCGAAATGCTGCGCGTGTTCAACTGCGGCATCGGCATGGTGGTCGTCGTCGCGGCCGAGCATGCCAAACAGGCAAGCGAGCTGCTCACCGCGGCAGGCGAGACTGTATGGCAGATCGGCAGCATCGATAAACGCAACGGCAATGAGGCGCAAACCGTCGTCACATGAAAAAAGTGGTCATCCTGATCTCGGGGCGCGGCAGCAACATGCAGGCGATTCTCGAAGCGAAGCTGCCCGTCAAGGTGGCTGCCGTGATCAGCAATGACCCGCAGGCAGGCGGACTGGCCACGGCAGACTCGCACGGCGTGCCGACGCGGGTCGTCGACCACCGCGAATATCGCGAGCGCGCCGCCTTCGACGATGCGCTGCGCGCCGCTATCGACTCGTTTGCGCCCGATCTCGTGGTGCTTGCGGGCTTCATGCGCATCCTGACGGCGGAATTCGTCGACCACTACCGCGGCCGCATGATCAACATTCATCCATCGCTCCTGCCCGCATTCACCGGGTTGCACACGCACAAGCGTGCGCTCGAAGCGGGCGTCAAGCTGCATGGCTGCACCGCGCATTTCGTGACACCCGAGCTCGATCACGGTCCGGTGATCATACAGGCGGCGGTGCCGGTACTCGAAGGAGACGACGAAGAGCGCCTCGCCGCGCGCGTTCTCGCGGAGGAACACCGCATTTACCCGCAGGCGCTGCGCTGGTTCTGCGAGGACCGCGTGTCGATCACCCCGCAAGGAACGGTAACAATCAGGGCGGCACGCGGCGCCGGCGGCACTACTCTCGTTTCGCCCGCAGTCGAATCATGATGCTGGGCCGTCTCCTCGCATTTCTCGCGGGCGCCGCAATCAGCGTCGCGTCTGCGGCGCCGCCCGGCTCGGTCAAAGCGGATTACAACCTCTACCGCGACGGCCTGCACATTGCGACCGTTCAGGAGACGTACGTACAGAACGGCGGCAAGTACCAAATCGTCAGTAATACCGACGCGGTAGGGCTCGCGCAACTGCTGTTCAAGCGCGCCAAGATCAAGGTGCAGAGCGAGGGCAGCGTGACGAGCGGCGGCCTGCAGCCGGACAAGTTCGAGTACGGACTGATCAACGATCCTGCCAACAATGTAAGCGCAACCTTTGACTGGCGCGCGCACGAGCTGCACATGACATACGACGGCAGCGACAAGATCCTGCCGCTCGCCGCGGGCACGCAGGACCGCATCAGCGTGATGTATCAGTTCCTGTTCCTGCCGCGCGCCAAAATGAAACGGCTCGAATTCGAGTTCACCAACGGCAAAAAGATCGAGCCGTACCTCTACGAGCTTGCCGGCACCGAAGTGCTCGACACCCCGCTCGGCAAGCTGAATACGCTGCATCTGGTCAAACATCGCGATCCCGGCGAGAACGGCACCGAGGTCTGGCTCGCTGCGGAACGCAACCTGTTCCCGGTGAAACTGCTGATACGGGAAAACGACGGCACCAAATTCGAACAGACGATTACGCAGCTGGAGATAAAGTGATCGGCGGGCGCGTCATGCGCACACTGGGCTCATTCGCAGCGTTGTCCGTTTGTGTGCACTTGTGGATCCTGTACGGCATGCGTTTCGAATTGCCGCGCTTCGAAGCGGAGCCTCCGCCGCTGCAGGTGAGGCTGCAACCCGCGCCGCAATTGCCGCCGATATTACCGCGCGAGCAACCGGCGCAAGCGCCACGCAGACCTGCGATGGCACCCGTCATGCAATCGAGAGCGCCCGACCCGTCGCCTGTTTCCGTGCCCGCGCCCGAACCGCCACCGGTTGCAGAGCGCGCTCCGGCAGCGATTGAGTCCCCGCCTCTGCCGCCCGCGCCCATCGCCATTGCAAGTCCGCCTGGGCCCGCCGAACTGCTGCCGCTCGCGCGCCGGCTGCCGCGCAAAGGTGCGATCTCATACGTGCTGTATCTCGGCAACGAGCGCATGAGCGTGGGCCGGACGACGCAGACGTGGGAGCTCAGCGGCGACAATTACAAGGTGGCGAGCCTGTCTGAAACCACCGGGCTCGCTGCCCTTTTCTCGCGCCAGCGCATCGCCTATGAAAGCCGCGGCAAGCTGACGGCCAAGGGACTGCGGCCGGAACGTTTCACCAATGAGCGCGTGCGCTCCGGAAACAGCGAAAAAGCGACCGCCGAATTCGATTGGCCAAACGCGTCCGCAGCCGTCGGCAATCCGCCGGGCACAGTCGCCCTGCCCGCCGATACGCAGGACCTCGTGAGTTTCATGTACCAGATGGGGCTCGGCCAGCTGACGCCGGGGCGTATCGAAATGCCGGTCACGAACGGCTGGAAACTCGAGCGCTACGAGCTGGAAATAGGCATCGAGCAGGCACTGGATACGCCGCTGGGATCGCTGCGCGCGGTGCCGGTGAAGCAAGTGCGGCGCGGCGCGCAGGAAACCATCGAATTGTGGCTGGCGCCGGCCTACCGCTGGTTGCCGGTACGCATCCGGTTTTTCAATCGCGAGGGCGAGCCCGCGGGCGAGCAACTCGTCAGCGAGATACGCGTGAGCGAAGATTGATACACTCTCGCGCGCGCTATTCGTCGAACCCTTAATTTTTCAGGCTTATCTTGCCCTCTCCTCTTCGCAGGTCCCGCACTAAAAAAGCCGCGGTGCAAAGCAATTCCGCGCTCGCGCACCTGGCGGCGGCCGAAGCCGCGCTCGCGCAGATATTGCCGATGACGCAGCCGGCCGATGCGGTGCTGTACCGGTTCTTCCGCGCGCACGCGCAACTCGGCCAGCACGATCGCCAGTTCATCGCCGAGACGGTGTTCGGCGTATTGCGCCGGCGCATCGGCCTCGAGTATTACACCGGCGCAGACACGCCGCGCCGTCTGCTGCTCGCGTATCTCAATCGCGTGCAGGGCATGAGCCTGCGCCAACTCGAGCCGCTGCTCGGCAACGAGGACGCGCTGCGTGCCGCGGCCCTCAAAAGCAGGGAGGAGGCCGACGCGCCTTTGCACGTGCGCGCCGAACTGCCGCAGTGGCTGGTTGAGACTGTCGCCAGCGACATGACCGAAGACGAAATCCTCGCGCTCGGCCGCGCGCTGCAGCAGCCGGCGCCGCTCGATTTGCGAGTGAATGCGCTGACCGCGGATCGCGCCAAAGTCATGCAGCAGCTTGCGATCGAAGGCCTCACCGTCGCCCCGACGCCCTATGCGCCGCTGGGCGTACGCATAAGAGGTAATCCCGCGCTTGGCCGCAATCCGCTTTTCACCAGCGGCCGCATCGAAATCCAGGACGAAGGCAGCCAGTTGCTGTGCTACCTGCTCGCGCCAAAACGCCGCGAGATGATCGTCGACTTCTGCGCGGGCGCGGGCGGCAAGACGCTGGCGCTCGGCGCGCTGATGCAGTCGCAGGGCCGCCTCTACGCGTTCGACGTCAGCGAATCGCGGCTGAACAAGTTGAAGCCGCGGCTCAAGCGCTCGGGCTTGTCGAACGTGCATCCGCAACTGCTCGTCAATGAAAACGACATCAAAGTTAAGCGACTCGCGGGCAAGATCGACCGCGTGCTCGTCGACGCGCCGTGCAGCGGATTCGGCACGTTGCGGCGCAATCCCGATCTGAAATGGCGGCAGACCGCGGCCGGCATCGTTGAGCTCGCCGCCAAGCAGGGCCGCATACTCGCTGCCGCCGCCGTCCTCGTCAAACCGGGCGGGCGGCTCGTTTATGCAACGTGCAGTTTCGTGCGCGCGGAGAACCAGGACGTGGTCGCGGCATTTCTCGCTGGCCATCCGCAGTTCAGCGTGCAGCCCGCGAACGAAGTGCTGGCGCAACAGCAGATCGCGCTCGACACCGGCGAGTTCCTGCAGCTCTATCCGCACCGGCAGGGCTGCGACGGTTTTTTTGCCGCCGTGCTGGCGCGTACGGCTTAAGTCATAGGCGTCAACGGCGCCCGTGAGCGGGCGTTCTGTATTTCCATGCGCCTGTCATTCGCCGTGTTGTTGCTGGTCGCCACTGGTGCCGCCGCGCAGCAGCCGGCGCCGCCGGTCGTGCCGTTTGCAGCCGCCGGCACACTGCAGTACGCGTTTACCGCCGCCGATTATGCAGACGAGATGATCATTGCCGCCATCGACGCGGCGCACCGACAGGTGCTGGTGCAGGCCTATAGCTTCACGCACCGCCGCATTGCCGACGCTCTCGTGCGTGCGCGCAACCGCGGCGTCGAAGTCGCTGTGATCGTCGACCAGGAGCAGGCGCGCGCGAATCCGGCGACGATTCACGCGATCGCACATGCCGGGGTTCCGGTGCTGGCCGACGCGCAGCACGCCGCCGCGCACAATAAAGTTGTCGTCATCGACACGGGCTACGCCGATTGCGCCGTCATAACCGGCAGCTTCAACTTCACTTACGCCGCACAGCACCGCAACGCCGAAAACGCATTAGTGCTGCGCGGCAATACTCCGCTATGCGAAGCTTATTTCAACAACTGGCGGCGTCATCAGCTGCATGCACATGCCATAACAAGGTTGAAGTAAGCATTGGGCGAAAAGCGGCAGCCAATTCCGTTAAGGGCGCGCATCACGTATATTGACAGCCGGCCTCTATGCCAATTTGCCCGGACCGCATCTCTTTCGAACCATGACCGAACCATTCGCGCCGCTGCTGTCAGCGCTGTTTAAAGATCTGCGCGACGAGCGCGTTCTGTGGCAAATAGCCGTCATCGCGGTCAGCGTGCTGGTAGCGGCATGGATCTCCCACGCGGTGCGGCCGCGCCTGCAGGGCGGCAACGGCAGCCGCCTCGAGTTCGGGCTGGCGGGGCTGCGCAGGCTGGTCTTCCCGCTCACCGCGCTGGTGTTCGCGCTGACCGGCCGCTGGGTGCTCGGCCATTTTCAGCCCAGTGTCAGCCTGCTGAGCCTCGCCGTGCCGCTGCTGACGGCGATGGCCATCATCCGCTTCGTCGTTTATCTGCAGCGGCTGGTTTTCGCGCCTGGCAATCTGCTCGATACCTTTGAACGCACCATCGTATGGCTCGTGTGGCTGGGCTTTGCGCTCTACGTGCTCGGCCTGACACCGGACATCATCGAATTTTTCGATGGCATTGGTTTCAAGGTCGGCGAGCATCGCATCTCGCTGCTGCTGATCGGCCAGGCCGTTGTGTGGGTGATCGCTGCGCTGCTGCTCGCGCTGTGGATAGGCCGGCTCCTTGAAGACCGCCTGATGTCCGCGCACGGCATCGACATGACACTACGCGTCATGCTGACCAAGGTCACGCGCGCGGTGCTGGTGATACTCGCGGTGCTCATCGTGCTGCCACTGGTGGGCATCGACCTGACCGCATTGTCGGTGTTCGGCGGCGCGCTCGGCGTCGGCGTCGGTTTCGGACTGCAAAAGATCGCCAGCAACTACATCAGCGGCTTCATCATTCTTCTCGACCGCTCGGTCACGATAGGCGACCTCGTGACGATAGAAAAACATACCGGCAAGTTGTCGAAAATGACAGCCCGCTACGTCGTCGTGCGCGCGCTCGACGGCACCGAAGCGATCATTCCAAATGAGACGCTGATTACCTCTGCCGTCATCAACCAGTCGTATACCGATCGCAAGGTCGCCGTCACGCTCTGCGTGCAAATAGCGTACGACGCCGATCTCGATCTCGCCATGCGCCTTTTGACGGACATTGCCAAGCGCCAGGCGCGCGTGCTGGCCGACCCTGCGCCCGTCGTGCATATCAGGACATTTGCCGACAATGGCATCGAACTTGAACTTGCCGTATGGGTGGAAGATCCCGAGCAGGGCAAGACCAATCTGCGCTCCGATATCTATTATGGAATATGGCAGGAATTCCGCGCCCGCGGCATCGTAATTCCGTATCCGCAACGGGAAGTGCGGGTGCTCGCCGGCGCGCTGCCGGAAACTTCAAAATAACCATATGTAACATGACGCTATAGCCTCATGCCGGCGTACGGATTTAGTTCAATATTTATTGCCAAAATAGTGCTTTCCTAGCCGGGGTTATTTCAGTAAACTCGGCGCCAATTCCTTCTTCATTTTTTGGCAAAAAAAACCTATGTTTTCAGGCATCTTCAATCTTCCCTGGTGGGGCTATGTTGTTGTCGCTCTGGTGTTCACGCACATCACCATTGCAGCCGTCACGATCTACCTGCATCGCCACTCCGCGCACCGCGCGCTTGACCTGCACCCGATCGTCAGCCATTTCTTTCGTTTGTGGCTGTGGCTCACTACGGGCATGGAGACCAAACAGTGGACCGCCGTGCATCGCAAGCATCATGCACGTTGCGAAACGGTTGACGATCCGCACAGCCCGGTCGTGATGGGTATCGAGAAGGTCATGTGGCAGGGCGCCGATCTTTACAAGCTCGAGTCGAAGAATGTTGAAACGCTCGAAAAATTCGGCCAGGGCACGCCCGACGACTGGATCGAGCGCAATGTGTATTCATCGCACTCGGTTGCCGGCATCGCAACCATGATGATCATAGACCTGGCGCTGTTCGGCTTCCTCGGCCTGACGATCTGGGCCGTGCAAATGATGTGGATACCGTTTTTCGCCGCAGGCATCATCAACGGCGTCGGCCACTATTGGGGTTACCGCAATTTCCAGGCCGAAGACGCGAGCCGCAATATCGTCCCGTGGGGCATCATCATCGGTGGCGAAGAGCTCCACAACAATCACCATGCCTACCCGTCGTCGGCCCAGCTGTCGAACAAATGGTGGGAATTCGACATCGGCTGGATGTACATCCGCATGATGGAGATGGTCGGCCTCGCGCGCGTTAAGAAGGTCGCGCCCAAGGTCATGCTCGCCGCCGACAAAACGCAGTGCGACCACGACACTCTGCACGCCGTGATCATGAGCCGCTACGACGTGTTGACGCGTTACGCCCGCTCGGTCAAGCAGACCTGCGCCGACGAGATCGCGCAACTGAAGGCGCGCGCCGTGCGCATCGACCGCGCAACGGTCAAGCGCTGGCTGCAGAGCGACGAGAAAAAACTCACCGCGCAGGAGTTCGAGCGCATGAAGGAAGTCCTGAGCAACAGCAAAACGCTGCACACCGTCTACTCGATGCGCCAGGATCTCACGACGCTGTGGCAGCGCTCGACCGCCAACAAGGAAGAGCTGGTGCGCCAACTCGAAGACTGGTGCCATCGCGCCGAAGCAAGCGGCATCATTGCCCTGCGCGACTTCTCGCTGCGCCTGCGCCGCTATCAGTTGGCCCGCGCTTAAACGATTCCGTTAAGAACAATAAAAAAGCCCGCGTCAGCGGGCTTTTTTATTTGCAGGCTTTGCTTACTTGATCTTGGTCTCTTTATAAATCACGTGCTTGCGCGCGACCGGATCGAATTTTTTGATCTCGAGCTTGTCCGGCGTAGTCCGCTTGTTCTTGTTGGTGGTGTAGAAATGGCCGGTGCCGGCCGTCGATTCGAGTTTGATTTTTTCACGCATGTCGGTCTCCGTTAAATCTCGATGCCGCGCGCGCGCATTTCGGCGACCACGACGTCGATACCCTTCTTGTCGATCGTGCGCAGGCCGTGCTGCGAAACCCGCATCTTGACCCAGCGGTTTTCACTTTCGACCCAGAAGCGGCGGTTCTGCAGATTGGGCAGAAAACGGCGGCGCGTCTTGTTGTTCGCGTGGGAAACGTGGTTACCCAGCTGGGGCTTCTTGCCTGTGATGTCACATACGCGTGCCATGGTGCAACTCCAAGAATTCGGAAGAGGCGCGATTCTACACCATTTTGGCGGTTTGCCAAAGCTGAATCGAGCCTTGAGCACTTGGAGAATCAACATGTTAGCCGCCCAGGTGACCCCGGAACTGGCGGCACGCTAAAGCAGGCCGCGCTCGGCGAATGACAGCACCCCGCTGCCAGCCACGATGAAGTGGTCCAGCACCCGCACGTCGACGAGTGCCAGTGCTTGTTTCAGCGCTTGCGTGAGGGTCTCGTCCGCATGGCTGGGCTCGGCAATGCCCGACGGGTGATTGTGCGCGAAGATGACTGCGCCCGCATTGTGATGCAGCGTGCGCTTGACCACCTCCCGCGGATAGACGCTGGTCTGCGTCAACGTGCCGCGAAACAGCTCTTCGCTGCCGATCACGCGGTTTTGCGCGTCGAGGAACAGCACGACGAACACCTCGTGCGGCAGCGCCTGCAGCTTCATGCGCAGATAGTCACGTACCGCCGATGGAGAATTCAAAGCGTTTCCCGTCGCGAGCTTTTCGCGCAACGCGCGGCGGGCCATTTCCATCACCGCCTGCAATTGCGCGTATTTGGCCCGCCCCATTCCGGGCAGCCCGCAAAGGTCGCGCTCGCTGGCGGAACATAGCGCAGACAGCGAACCGCAACGCGACAGCAGTTCGCGCGCAAGGTCGACCGCGCTCTTGCCGCGAATGCCGGTGCGCAGAAAAATAGCCAGCAGTTCCGCGTCCGACAAAGCATCCGCCCCCTTGCCGAGCAATTTTTCGCGCGGCCGGTCGTCGACCGGCCAATCCGTGATTGCCATGACTCGCTCCACATCGGTTGCTTCAACGCTTTTAACGCCCGGCGCCGCCTCGAGTAGCTAGTCCGAACGTCATAACGGAGAAATCGCCCCGCTTCCAGCTTCGGTTTGTGCGCCGCATAATATGGTTTACACTCTTGCGCTCGATTGCCGAAACGGCTGAATTGAAAGTGGAATTGCGCAAAAAACGTATCGTGCTCGGCATTACCGGGGGCATCGCTGCTTACAAGGCGGCGGAACTGGCACGTCTATTCGTAACCCGCGGCACCGATGTGCAGGTAGTCATGACTGAGGCGGCCTGCGGCTTCATCACGCCCGCAACGATGCAGGCGCTGTCGGGCAAACCCGTGTTCACCGATATGTGGGACCCGCGCGTCGCCGATAACATGGCGCACATCGAATTGTCGCGCGGTGCCGACGCCATCGTCGTGGTTCCTGCAACGACCGACTTTCTGGCCAAGCTCGCGCACGGGCTCGCCGACGATCTGCTCTCGACGCTGTGCGTTGCGCGCGAATGCCCCTTGCTGGTGGCGCCCGCGATGAACCGCCAGATGTGGCAGAACAAGGCGACGCAGCGCAACGTGGCCCAGCTCGAGCGCGATGGCGTCGCGATATTCGGACCTGCAAGCGGCGACCAGGCATGCGGCGAGACCGGCATGGGCCGCATGCTGGAAGCGCAGCAGATATTCGATGCGGTCAACTCGTATCTCGAGCCCAAGCTGCTCTCCGGCACCCATGTGCTGATTACCGCCGGGCCGACGTTTGAAGCGATCGATCCGGTACGCGGAATCACCAATCGCAGCTCCGGCAAAATGGGCTACTCGATCGTAGGTGCGGCGCTCGATGCCGGCGCAAAGGTCACTCTCGTTTCAGGGCCGGTCGGCCTCACGGCACCCGCGGCCGCGCGCGTCGAGAACGTAACGAGCGCAGCCGAGATGTTCGATGCCGTAAAAAAGCATGCGAAATCCGCCGACATTTTCATCGCGGTAGCAGCGGTCGCCGACTACCGAGTGGAGAAAACCAGCGGGCAGAAACTCAAGCGCTCCGGCGCCTACCTGAACCTCACGCTGGTGCCCAATCCCGACATCCTGAAGTGGGTCGCCGCTCTGCCGAAACCGCCGTTTTGCGTCGGTTTCGCCGCTGAAAGCCAGAAGCTGCGCGAATTCGCCGATGCCAAGCGGCGCAAAAAGAAAGTCCCGTTGATGGTCGCCAACCTCGCGCAGAACGCGATAGGCGCCGACGACAACGAGATTTTGCTGCTTGACGATGCGGGAGCCCACAACGTGCCGCGTGCCCCCAAGAGCGAACTCGCACGCTTTCTGGTCGCGCACATCGCCAAACTTTATAAATCCCGCAAAATCAGAAAATCTTGAATCGGCAAGGACGCGAAGGACGCAAAGGAAAGCTGGAAAAAAACGCAATTGAAAAATGTATAGGTTTTAGCATTTGAATCAGTAGGTGCTGGCTTTTACCCTTGCGCCCTTCCCGTCCTTTGCGGTAAATGCTTTTGATGTAGACCCGCAATGAAAAAACTCGATATAAAAATCCTCGATCCGCGCCTGCGCGATCAGCTGCCGCAATACGCCACCGGCGGCGCCGCCGGCCTCGATCTGCGCGCGTGCATCGATCAGCCGATCACGCTTGCGCCCGGGCAGACGGAGCTCGTCCCCACGGGCATTGCAATCCATCTTGACGACCCGTCATTGGCGGCGGTGGTGCTTCCCCGCTCGGGACTTGGCCACAAGCACGGCATCGTGCTCGGCAATCTGGTCGGCCTCATCGATTCCGATTACCAGGGACAGATATTCATATCGACCTGGAACCGCGGCAACGCGCCGTTCGTGTTGAATCCGTTCGAACGCCTGGCGCAACTGGTCGTCGTACCCGTTGTGCAGGTCGAACTCAACATTGTTGACGAGTTCGAACAGAGCGCGCGCGGCGACGGCGGCTTCGGCAGTACGGGCAAGCACTGAGCGATGAGTGAACGCGCGGTCGTGCTCTTCGCCCATGGCGCGCGTGATCCCGGGTGGGCGCAGCCGTTTCGGGCAATCAAGCGCCTGCTTGAGGCGCGACAACCCGGCATTGTGGTCGAACTCGCGTTTCTCGAAATCATGCAGCCGTCGCTCGACGACGCCGTCGCCGGACTGGTGAGCGCCGGCGCGAGGTCGATCACGATCGCGCCGCTGTTTATGGCTCAGGGCGGACACCTGAAAAACGATCTGCCCGTGATTCTGAATGCCATTCGCGCGCGCCACGACGGACTCGAACTGAAACTGCTGCCTGCCATCGGCGAAGTCGGGCCGGTGCTCGATGCCATCGCCGCCTGGCTGGTCAGCGCAACCTCACGTTGATGCGTTATGGACTTTACAATATGAAACCCATGAAAAATCTGCTCGCCGCTGCCGCGTTCGTTCTCTTCAGCACCCAGGGCTGGGCTCAGGGCTCGCTGCCGGAAGTCGTGCTTTCAATCAAAGGCCACAAATTGACAGCCGAAGTCGCGGCGACCGACAACACGCGCATGACCGGGCTCATGCACCGGCGCATGATGCCGGAGAACCGGGGCATGCTGTTCGTCTTTGCGGCTGCGCAGCCGCAGAGCTTCTGGATGATGAATACCTACATTCCGCTCAGCATCGCGTTCGTCGACGAGCAGGGCGTAATCGTTAATATCACGGACATGAAGCCGCTAACCACCGATCCGCACCCTTCCGCGAAACCGGCCAAGTACGCGCTTGAAATGAATCTGGGCTGGTTTGCAAAGCACGGCATCAAGGCGGGCGCGACGATTGACGGATTGACCGAGGCGCCAGCGGCGCAATAAAAAAAACGCACGGGTTTGTCGTGCGCTTTTTCGGGACGGCCGCGCAAAGCGCGGCCGGGCCTTGTGGTTACAGTCCGCCGTGCGACTGCGCAACCATGCAGAACAGCATCGGGATGGACAACATCGTGTTGATGCGCGAAGCCATGCCGGCCATTTTCGCCGCGGCGGCTTTTTCTTCGGGCGGCACGGCTACAATGCCCAGCGCTTTCTTCTGGTTCGGCCAGATGATCATCCATACATTGAATCCCATGATGAGGCCGAGCCACATGCCAATACCGATCGCGTGCACGCCTTTGGTCAGCATCAGCGCCTGCATTAGATAGCCTGCCCGGTAGGCCAGCAGCAGGCCCAGGACCATCGTGGCCAGCGCGGACCAGCGAAACCAGAACAGCGCCGCCGGCGCAATGACCTTGCTCACCGCCGGTTTCTGGTCATCGGGGATCTTGGGCATGGACGGCGTCTGCACAAAATTGAAATACCACAAAAGGCCGATCCACATGACGCCCGCCATGACGTGCAGCCAGCGCATAACGAACAGGTCGCTGCCGCGCATGCCGCCTTCGGACATGCCGCTGACGGCGAGCACGAGAACGATCAGGATGACAAAACCTGCTGTTACGGTCCTTCCGAGTGACTGGAAAAAAACGCCCATGGCCCCGCTCCTGTAGTTGGTTTTGATTTATCGCAACGCGGGAATATTAGCACAATGCCAGCAGCATCGTTTGTGCAAGACGAGGATATGCTTGACCGCAGCGAAGAGATTGCGGCATTGCAGCGCCAACACCGCGCTGGGGGAGCAGTGCTGCGCGCTATCGGATGTCGAGCCGCAGGTAAACCTGGCCATCCTCGAGCTTGGCTGGAAATGTGCGCGCGCAGCCGACGTCCGGCGCCACCGCGTTGCCGTCGCTCAGCACGATGTTCATGCCATGCAAAGGACAAGCAACCTTGCGCCCGAACACGATGCCCTGCGACAACGGTCCGCCCTTGTGCGGGCACTTGTCGAGCAGTGCAAACACTTCGTCTTCGGCATTGCGGAACACCGCGATGTTGCCGAGCGCGCTTCTGACCACGCGGGCGCCGAGTCGCGGTATCGCATCAAGAGCGCAAACTTTTTGCCAATCGCTCATGGCCACCTCCACCGTGACGTCAGCCATGCGGCCTGCGCCGGATTGCGCCACACGTCCAATTGGAATATCCGGCATCATGCCTCCAGCAATTCGAATTCGGTCGCCGAGTCGCCCTTGGCGCGTTCCCGCCATGGATCCGGTTCACCCTGCAGCGCAAAGTGCAGGCGCGAGTACAACGCCTTGCGGTTTTCAGCGTCGGCGACGACCCGCTCCTTGATGTATTCAAGACCGACCCGCGCGACGTAATGCACCGTGCGGTCGAGATAGCGCCCTTCTTCGCGGTACAGCTGCAGGAAAGCACCGGAGTATTCCAGCACCTCCTCGCGCGTCTTCACCTTGCACAAAAACTGCGCGACTTCCGCCTTGATGCCGCCGTTGCCGGCGACGTAGATTTCCCAGCCCGAATCGACCCCGATCACGCCGACGTCCTTGATGGTCGCCTCGGCGCAATTGCGCGGACAGCCCGATACCGCGAGCTTGACCTTGTGCGGCGCGTACATGCGCCACAGGTCTTTCTCGAGCTCTATGCCCATATTGGTCGAGTCCTGCACGCCGAAGCGGCACCACTCGGAACCAACGCAAGTCTTGACCGTGCGCAGCGCCTTCGCATACGCGTGGCCCGACGGCATGTCGAGGTCGCGCCACACGCCCGGCAAGTCCTGCTTCTTGACGCCGAGCAGGTCCATGCGCTGGCCGCCGGTGACTTTCACGGTCGGTATCTTGTACTTGTCGACGACGTCGGCGATGCGCCTGAGTTCGGCAGCGGTAGTGGTGCCGCCCCACATGCGCGGGACGACGGAATAGGTGCCGTCTTTCTGAATATTGGCGTGTGCGCGCTCGTTGATGAAGCGCGATTGCGGATCGTCTTCTGCTTCGTGCGGCCAGGTCGACAGCAGATAGTAGTTGAGCGCCGGGCGGCACGTCGCGCAGCCGTCGGGGCTGCCCCACTCCATGAATTCCATCACCGCGGGTATCGACAGCAAATGGTGTTCGCGTATCGAGCGGCGCACCTCTTCGTGCGTGCGCTCGGTGCAGCCGCAGACGGGCTTGTTCTTGGTCTCGGCCGGCTGGTAGGCGCCGCCGACCGTCGAGGCCAATATCTGCTCGACGAGGCCGGTGCACGACCCGCATGAGCTCGACGCTTTCGTATGCTTGCGCACGTCGTCGAGCGTGAAGAGTCCCTGCTCCTTGATCGCCTTGACGATAGTGCCCTTGCAGACGCCGTTGCAGCCGCAGACTTCCATTTCGTCGGCCATCGCGGCTGCGCGGTTCTGGCCCTGGTGGCCGCTGTTGCCCAGGTGCGACTGGCCGAACATCAAGTGATCGCGGACTTCGTGGATATCCTGCCTGTCGCGCAGCAACTGAAAGTAGTAAGCACCGTCGACCGTGTCCCCGTAAAGGACGCTGCCGATCACGCGATTATCACGCAGCACTAGCCGCTTATAGACGCCGCCGACGGAGTCGTGCAGCACGATGTCCTCGGTGTCGGCGCCGCCCGAGAAATCGCCGGCCGAAAACAGATCGACACCCGTTACCTTGAGCTTGGTCGATATGACCGACCCTTGATAGCGCCCGATGCCGAATTGCGCGAGATGATTGGCGCATACCTTCGCCATTTCGAACAGCGGCGCAACCAGCCCGTACGCGATGCCGCGGTGCGCCACGCATTCGCCGACGGCGTAGATGCGCGGGTCGTAAGTCTGCATCGTGTCGCTGACGACTACTCCGCGATTGCAATACAGGCCGGCCGATTCGGCGAGCTGGGTGTTGGGCCGTATGCCGACCGCCATCACGACGAGATCGGCGACGAGCTCGCTGCCGTCCTTGAAGCGTACGCTTTTGACGCGGCCGGCCTTGCCATCGTCGCGGTCACCGACGATTTCCGCGGTCTGCGTCTTGAGCATGAACTGTAAACCCTTGGCCTCCAGCGACTGCTGCAGCATCCCCGCGGCGGTGCGATCGAGCTGACGCTCCATCAGCCATTCCATCAAGTGGACAACCGTGACGCTCATGCCGCGCAGCTTGAGGCCGTTCGCGGCCTCAAGCCCGAGCAGGCCGCCGCCGATCACGACTGCATTCTTGTAGCGCGACGCCGCATCTATCATCGCATTGGTGTCGTGAATGTCGCGGTACGAGATGACGCCCTCGAGCTTGACGCCAGGAACAGGCAATATGAACGGATTGGAACCTGTCGCGAGCAGCAGCCGGTCGTATTCGGCTTCGGTGCCGTCAACAGCAATCACTTTCTTTGCGACGCGGTCGATTTTGACGATCGTCTTGTTCAGGTGCAGCGTGATGTTATTCGCCGCGTACCAGTCGAGATCGTTCAGCATGATCTCCTTGAGCGTCATCTCGCCCGCCAGCACGGGCGAGAGCAGGATACGGTTGTAATTCGCGTGCGGCTCAGCGCCAAATACAGTGATCTCGTAGTGGTCGGGGGCGATTTTCAGCAGCTCCTCCAGCGTGCGTACCCCGGCCATGCCGTTGCCTATCATTACCAGTTTCATTTTTTGCATAGTTTTCCTCCTGCCGACATCAGGCCGTGCGTAGACGGAATTGGGCGAGCTCGGCGACGCGCGCAAGCGTTACGACTTCGCCGATCACTATAAGGGCGGGACTGGCGAGCTGTGCTGCGCGCGCGGCGTCGGCGAGCGTCGCCAGCGTGCCAATTACGTGCCGCTGCAAATCGGTCGTGCCATGCTGTATCGCCGCGGCGGGCGTCGCCGCCGGCATGCCGGCCGCCAGCAGCGCTGCGGTAATGTCGCCGACGCGCTGCATGCCCATATAAATCACGAGCGTCGTTTGCGTGCGCGCGAGAGCCGACCAGTCAGGTTCGCCGCCTTCGCGCGTATGGCCGGTGACGAAGGTAACGCCGCGCGCCATACCGCGATGCGTTACCGGAATGCCGAGCGCGGCCGGCACGCCGATGCCGGCGGTGATGCCAGGGACCACTTCGCAGGCGATACCGGCTTGCGCCAGAGCCATCACTTCTTCGCCGCCGCGGCCGAACACGAACGGGTCGCCGCCTTTGACGCGTGCAATGACATTGCCGCGCGCAGCGAGCCGCACCATCAGCCGCTCGATGAATTCCTGCGGCGTCGACTTGCAGCCGCCGCGCTTGCCGACTTCGATCACACGCGCCGCGGGCGCGTGCTCGAGTATGCGGCGGTCGACCAGGTCGTCGATCATCACGATATCTGCCTGCCGCAGCGCGCGCACGGCCTTGAGCGTCAGCAGCTCGGGGTCGCCCGGTCCGGCGCCGATCAGGAAGACTTTGCCGCTTTTCATCGCCTGGATCCCTTGATCCATCAGGCAGCGGGCCGCAACTGCTTTTGATACAGGAACTCGAGCACGCGGCCGCGCAGATGGTGATAGTCCTTGTCGTTGACCAGCGCCATGCGTTCGCGCGGGCGCGCCAGCTTGACTTCCACGATGTCGCCTACCGTCGCGGCCGGGCCGTTGGTCATCATCACGATGCGGTCCGACAGCAGGACTGCCTCGTCCACGTCGTGCGTGACCATCAGCACCGTGCTGCCGGTTTTGGCGACGATCTTCAGCAACTCGTCCTGCAGATGCGCGCGCGTCAGCGCGTCGAGCGCGCCAAACGGCTCGTCGAGCAACAGCACCTTGGGTTCCATCGACAGTGCGCGGGCGATACCCACGCGCTGCTTCATGCCGCCGGAGATTTCGCCCGGCCGCTTGTCGGCCGCATGCGTGAGCTGCACGAGCTCGAGCGCCTTCAAAGTGCGCGCCTTCAATTGCGCCTTGGACTCGGCGCCGGCGAATACGCGCTCCACTGCCAGATACACGTTTTCGGCGCACGTCAGCCACGGCAGCAGCGAGTGGTTCTGGAACACCACGCCGCGGTCGGGCCCCGGCCCCGCGATTTCGCGGCCCGCGCACAGCAGCACGCCGCTCGTCGGCTCGAGCAGGCCGGCGACCATGTTGAGCAGCGTCGACTTGCCGCAGCCCGAATGGCCGATCAGCGTCACGAACTCGCCTTCGTGGATCGACAGATTAACGTCTTTCAAGGCAACGAAGCTGCCCTGCTTGGTCTTGAACGACATGTTTGCCTGCTCGACGGATACGAATTTCTGCATGGTCATCTCCGGTTAGCGGTATTCAAAGCGGCGTGCGAGCAGCATCAGCGCCTGCTCGAGCAGCAGGCCGACGATGCCGACCGTGAAGATCGCGATGATGATGTGCTCGACGTTGAGGTTGTTCCACTCGTCCCACACCCAGAAGCCGATGCCGACGCCGCCGGTCAGCATCTCGGCGGCCACGATGACGAGCCAGGCCACGCCGATGGCGAGCCGTATCCCGGTCAGCATGAAAGGCAGCACGGCCGGAAACAGAATCCGCGTGAAAACCTTCCACTCCGAAAGATTCAGCACTTTCGCCACGTTCAAATAATCCTGCGGCACTTCGCGCACGCCGGCCGCGGTATTGATGATCATCGGCCAGATGCTCGAAATGAATATGACCCAGATCGCCGCCGGGTTCGCCGCCTTGAACACCAGCAGCCCGATCGGCAGCCATGCCAGTGGCGACACCGGCCGCAAGAGGCTTACGATAGGCGCCGTCATGCCGGCAAGAAAGCGGAAGCGACCGATCATGAAGCCGAGCGGAATGCCGATGAGCGCCGCGAGGCCGAAGCCGATGCCGACGCGGCCGAGCGAGTTGAGCACGTTCCAGCCTATGCCCTGGTCGTTCGGGCCTTTGCGGTAAAACGGATCGCTGAACACCTGCACCGCGGATTGCCAGGTCTTGAGCGGCCCCGGCAGCGAACTGCCTTTGGCGACCAGCGACCACGCGAGCACAAACAGTGCGATGCCGAAGAAGACCGGTATGACGCGCCGTAAAAACTCGCCTATCTCATCGCTGTAACGCTCGACCAGCGGCGTGGCATGGCGCACCGGCGGCGGCAGGTCCACCACGGCGGGCGCATTGGCCGATGCCGACATCACCGGCGCCGAGACCGGCGCGGCAGCGGCCGGCGGCGCCTCGTTGCTGAATTTCTGGTGCATGAGGATGGCCGCGCTCATTACGCCACCTTGATCTTGAAGCTGCCCGCATATTTCTTGGGCTCTTTGCCGTCCCAGACAACGCCGTCGACCAGCTTCGAGGTGCGGAAGTCCGATTTCGGCAACGGCGTTTTGGTCGCCGCGGCAGCCTGCTTGTAGATGTCAATGCGGTTCACTTTCTTCGCGATGGCGAGATAGTCAGGGTCTTCCTTCAGCAGGCCCCAGCGCCGGTGCTGCGTCATGAACCACATGCCGTCCGACAAGTACGGATAGTTGACCGCACCGTCGTTGTAGAACTTCATGTAATCGGGCTCGTCCCACTTCTTGCCGATGCCGTCGTCGTAGCGGCCCAGCATGCGCGCGAGTATCACGTCGGAGTCTGTGTTGACATACGACTTGTCGGCCACCGTCTGCGCCGTCTTCTGCCGGTTGGAAAGCGACGAATCGATCCAGCGGCCGGCCTCGAGGATAGCGGCCGTCATCGCGCGTGCCGTGTTCGGATACTTGGCGACGAAATCCGCCGTCGTGCCAAGCGTCTTCTCGGGGTGGTCTTTCCAGATCGCCTGCGTGGTGATCGCGGTAAAGCCGATGCCGTCGACGATCGCGCGGTTGCCCCACGGCTCGCCGACGCAAAACCCGTCCATGTTGCCGACGCGCATGTTGGCGACCATCTGCGGCGGCGGCACCGTGATGATCTTGGCATCGGTAAACGGATTGATGCCGTTGGCCGCCATCCAGTAATAGATCCACATCGCGTGCGTGCCGGTCGGAAAAGTCTGCGCGAACGTGTATTCGCGCTTTTCCTTGTCCATCAGGGCTTTCAGCGTCGCGCCGTCTTTCACGCCCTTGTCGTTGAGTTTTTTCGAGAGCGTGATCGCCTGGCCGTTATTGTTGAGGCTCATCAGCACCGCCATGTCTTTCTTGGGCCCGCCGATGCCCATCTGCACGCCGTAGATGAGGCCGTAGAGCACATGCGCCGCGTCGAGTTCGCCATTGACCAGCTTGTCGCGCACCGACGCCCACGACGCTTCCTTGCTGGGCACGATCTTGATGCCGTACTTCTTGTCGAATTCCATCACCGAGGCCATGACCACCGAGGAGCAGTCGGTAAGCGGGATGAAACCGATTTTGAGTTCGGTTTTTTCGGGCGCATCCGAACCTGCCGCCCACGCGCCGTGGCGCACGGCATCCGGCACCAAGCTCATGATGGCCGCGCCGGTGAGCGCGCTGCCGCGGCGCAGGAAATCGCGGCGCGTATCGCTTTCGATCTGCTCGTTGCCCGTGTTGTCATGTATGGTCTCGTCGCTCATGGTGAACTCCCGGTTAAGTGATCGTTGGGTCAGGCCGCTTCAGCCGCCTGTTGCATCGTTGCGGCCAGCAAGCCGTACACGTCCGTCCACGCCTGCTTGACCTCTGCCGTATAGGCCGGGCCCAGCCCCTGCTCCAGCGTCCACAGAAGAGCAGCGCCTACGGTGGAATAATCCTGCCGCCTGACACCGTAACCGGCGTGGCGCCGGCCCAATGCCTGCACGGCGGGCACGACGGTGTTTACTTCATTCAGCGAAATCACAGCGGTTCCGATCATCGCGATGAGCTTCCTCCCCTGCTCTTTCAGGTCGCCTTTGAACAGCGCTTTGAGCGTCGGGTCCTCCGCGAACAGTCTGGAATAAAAAAGCGCCGCCGCGGTTTCGCGGATAGGCAGCACTTGCTGCCAGCTTGCCTGCACCAGTCCGATCTGATGTGGGGTCATCTCAATACTCGCTCGCAAAAAAAAGCGGCCATTTTCCACAGGCACTTCTGCCTTCGAAAAATGGACGCCATTGTCCAGTTCAGCCTTGCATCCGCCATTGGATGCAATGCGTAATGGCTAAGCCTTGAGCAAGCGTCATGCCACCGCCGGGACAGTTACATAAGATACTGAAAATAAATGCTAAAGAGTCATGCTAGACAGGTCGAAAATAGCGATTTTCCGCACTGTTGCGGTGCACCATCAGGGCGCGACGCATCAAAATGAAGTGCGTTACGCGAGCAATCCCGAAACCGCGACCAGCTGGCGCGCCACCTCGGCCAACCGTGAATTGCTTTCCATCGCCTGTTTGCGCAGAGCGCGATAAGCCTCGTCTTCCGATAGATTGCGGCTCTTCATCAGCAGGCCTTTCGCGCGTTCGATCACCTTGCGGTCGGCGAGCTTTTCTTCAATGTCGTCGTACTCGCGTTTCAGCGCCTGAAACTGCTCAAAACGCGCCACGGCCGCATCGATGATGGGCCCGATGCGCTCAGCCGACATGCCGTCGACGACGTACGCGCTGACGCCGGCCTGCGTCGCGGCGCGGATTTTCGCGGAGTCTCCGTCGTGCGTGAACATCACCACAGGACGCGGCTCGTCGCGGCTGACGACGATCAGGTTTTCGAGCGTGTCCCGATCGGGCGAATCGGTATCGATGATGACGATGTCAGGCTGCAGCGCGCTGACCTGTCGGTGCAAATCGAAAGTCGAAGGCACGTAGGCAATGACTTCGTAACCGGCGCGCGTCAACACCGCCTGCAGAACTTCGGCGCGCTCCAGCACTTCGTCGACAATCATCACTTTGAGCATTGGAGACTGCAAGGCGCGTTATATTTCAGGCGGCCGCCAGGCTGCCGGTCTCGACCGCCACGATGGCTTTGGCCTGGTTCATGTCATTGGTGTAGCCGCTCGCGTAGAGGCAGCAAGCGAGCTGGTTCACGATGGGCAGCGGCACCGGCGCTTCGCCGATCAGGGTGCCCTTGATCCACGTGGCGGTCGTTACCGCATCGATCGCCGCCGGCAGTGTCGGAATGCTTTTGACCGGGCCCGCTTCCGCCTCGAACAGTATCTGCGCGGCCGAATCCTTGAAGTATTCGATGCGCGGACGCCGCTTGGGATTGGCAAACGGCTCTCCCTCCGTGCTGCGCAACAGCAGCGCATGCGCGCTGGTCGCGAGCAGGAATTCGCGCATCATTTCCAGGTACGGCGGATGCGACACGCTCACGATGCGCAGCGTTTCGGTTTCGAACGGATCGATGAGCTTGGCGAGCGAGTGCGCGCTCGAGCGCACGCCGAGGCGCGCGCGCAGGCTCAGCAGGTCCGTCAGGCCGGGGGCGAGGACCGCTGTCGGCACGAACGCGATGGCGCCGCCGTCCAGCGCATCCTGCGCCTGCACCAGACTCGCGCAAGGCATCACGCCGAGTTCGCGCAGTATGTAAGCGGTCGCAATGCGTCCGCCGCCCGTCAACGGGCCGTGGATCAGGACCGGGACGCCAAAACGCTGCAGCAGCAGCGCTAGCAGCGGCAGCAGGTTCGGCTGATGGCGCGCGCCGTTATAGCTCGGCAGAATGACCGGCTTCGATTTGCCCGCCGGCGCGCGCAGCCGGAACAGGCGTTCGCTGACTGCGCTGTAGAAACCAAGCAGTTCGGCGAGCGATTCGGACTTGACGCGCAACGCGATGAGGATGGCGCCGAGTTCGAGTTCCGGCACACCGCCGTCCATCATGGCGCCGAACAGTTGTTGCGCATCCTGCTCCGACAGATCGCCGGCGCCGTCCGCGCCGCGGCCGATTTCTTTTATGTACTGGGCGAAATTCATGAGTTTAGGATTCAGGATTAAGGATTCGGGATGCAAGCGAAGTTCCGGAAGCTGGCGCAGCGATTCGGTTGTCACCGAATTCTGACTCCTGGCTCCCGGATCCTGCTGAAGCGCACATGCGCTTCAGTTCCGGCAGGCAGGAGCCGCACTCGGTGCCGCATTTCAGGGCGCCCTGCAAGCGGGCGAAACCGGCGCCGGTTGCCAGCAACGCGTTTATTTCGACCGTCGAAACGTCAAAACAGTTGCACACGATGGCGCCGCGATTGAAGCTGCCGCGCGGCGGCGTCGCCACCGGCGCGAGTATCCACGACCGCATGGCGTCGGCCGACGCGCCCTGCATCATCATATTCTTGAGCCAGTCCTGCGCGGCGGTTTCTCCCGCAAGACACACGCTTTGCACGATGCCGTTTTCGATGCGTGCGGCCTTTTCAACGCGTCGCCGCGTATCGACATAGCGCATGGTGCGCCGCGAGTCCTGCAAGTCGAGCAGGCGATCGAGGGTAGCCAGGATAGATTCGGCGATCGGCTCCGCGGCGTAACCGCGTAGCATCACGACAACATCGTCCCGCCCGCCCGACGTAAGCGTCGCGTAGTCGAATTGCTCGAGCAGAGGATGCAGTTCGTCGCGCAACGTCTGCGCGGCGTCCGCCTGCGCCGCGGTATAGCGGCGCATGGCGACGACGCGGTGCGGCAAAGCGAGTTTCTCGACTTCAATTGCGGCGTGCTTGAGCTCGGGCTGCTTCGACTGCGGATCGAATGCCGGCACGGTCAACGCATTGACGCCCGCGCCGCGCATGAACTGACTGCCCCAGTGCATGGGCATGAAAACCTGCGCCGCACGTACTGCATCCGACGCTTCGACGCGCACTGACAGTTCGCCGCGCCGGCTTTTAATGCGCACAATGTCGCCGCTATTCAGGCCGCGGCGTTCCATGTCGCGCGCATGCATCGAGAGCCACGGTTCTTCCACGTGGTTGAAAAGCCGCGCCACTGTGCCGCTGCGGCTCATCGCGTGCCACTGATCGCGCAAACGTCCGGTATTGAGCGCCAGCGGATAGCGCGCATCCGGCTTTTCGGCGGGCGGCTGATGCTTCGCCGCGATAAAACGGGCGCGACCGCTGAGCGTCGGAAAAATGCCGTCTTCGTACAGGCGCGCGCGCCCAGCCAAAGCACCCTGTGGCAGAGGCCATTGCTGCGGCGCCGTTTCGAGCGACTTGTACGACATGCCGGTAATGTCGAGATCGCGCCCGCGCGTAGTCTCGCGGTGCTCGTTGAATATCTGTTCCGGCGTCGTGTAAGGAAAAAGGCGCGGCGCGGCTACGCTGCCGAGGCGCGCACCCAGCCGCAGCGCAAAGTCCGTCGCCATCTGCCAGTCGGCGCGCGTCTCGCCGGGCGCGGGCACCGCCGCGCGCACGCGGGTGACGCGCCGTTCCGAATTGGTCACCGTGCCTTCCTTCTCGCCCCACGTAGTCGCCGGCAGCAGCAGATCGGCATAGCGTACGGTGTCCGTATTACGATAGGCCTCCTGCACAACCACGAACTCCGCGCGTTCGAGCGCCGCGCGCACGTGGTCGACGTTCGGCATCGATTGCGCCGGGTTTGTGCATGCGATCCACACGGCCTTAATGTCGCCGCGATGCAAAGCGTCGAACATTTCAACTGCAGTCTTGCCGGGCTGCGCGGGAACCGAGTCGATACCCCAGAGTTGCGCGATTTCGGCACGATGCGCAGGATTGGCGAGGTCACGGTGCCCCGACAGCAGGTTTGCCATGCCGCCGACTTCGCGCCCGCCCATCGCGTTCGGCTGGCCGGTCAATGACAGCGGCCCGGCGCCGGGTTTGCCGATATGGCCGGTCGCAAGATGCAGATTGATCAACGCAGCGTTATTGTGCGTCCCATGGGAAGACTGATTGAGTCCCTGGCAATAGAGCGAAAGCGTCGTGCGCGCCGCGCCGAACCATTTGGCGGCCTGCATGATATCGGCGGCCGGCACGCCGCAGATGGCCGCGGCTGCCTGCGGCGTATATTCGCGCACGGCTTCCTTCAAAGCGTCGAAGCCTTCGGTGCGCGCGCGGATGTAATCGATGTTGCAAAGCCCCTCCCACAGCATCACGTGCAGCATCGCGTTGTATAAGGCGATGTCGGTTCCGGGCAGGATGGGCAGGAACAGATCCGCCGCGGCGGCAGTGTCGGTACGCCGCGGATCGACGACGATTATCCTGAGCGCGGGATTGCGTGCCTTCGCGTCCTCGATGCGGCGATACAGGATGGGATGCGCAAACGCGGTGTTCGAACCGGCGATGAAAATGCACTCCGCGCTGTCGATGTCTTCGTAGCATGCGGGCGGCGCGTCGGCGCCGAGCGTGGCCTTGTAGCCGGCGACCGCCGATGACATGCATAACCGCGAGTTCGTATCGACATTGTTGGTGCCGATCAGCCCCTTCGCGAGCTTGTTGAAGACGTAATAGTCTTCGGTCAATAGCTGACCGGAAATATAGAAAGCAACGCTGTCGGGACCGTAGTCGCGAACCAGTGCCGCGAATTTATCGGCGGCGTGATCGAGCGCACCGTCCCAGCTGACGCGTTCGCGCGGCGCGGCGCGCGTGCGGCGCAGCTCCGGATACAACGCGCGCGCCGCCGCGCCGGCCGTCAAATGCAGTGTCGATCCCTTGGTGCACAAGCGGCCGAAGTTGGCAGGATGCGCGGCATCGCCGCGCACACCGGTGATGCGGGCGCCATCGGTTTCGATCACCACGCCGCAGCCTACGCCGCAATAACAGCAGGTGGATTTAACTTCTTGCATGGGGACAACTTAGCAACCCACGTGCCAGCCGAATTTTTTATACAAATCATCGGCATATGAATTTAATTAAACTGAAAACCTCAAATCACGCAATGCGGCAGTGCATGCGCTATGCCGTGCGCATCAAGTTGGTGCGCATGCGCAATCATTGAGATCAGGTCGTCTCCGCGGCGCTCAGCGCGCGGGTCTTGCCGCTCAGCGCCGCTCCGCACGTCAGCAGCGCAGGGGCGCGTGCCAGTGCCGCCCTCGCCAGCATGGCTGTGAACGGCCGCATGGCCAATTGCGCGAACACCGCCGCCGCCCGTAAGCGCGGCGAAAAATTTTGCCGCCACATTGCTGCATACGCCTGGGCAATGGCTGCACTGCCGGCGCCCGACAGCACCTCGTCCTCGTGCGCGATCAGCTGGCGGCACAGCAGCCATGAAGACTGCAGCGCCATGCTGATCCCTTCGGCCACGACCGGATGGGCTTCGCCCGCGGCGTTGCCGACGGCAAAGATTCCGTCGGAGCGAATCGTCCGTATACCCGGCCGTATGGGTCCTGCGGACAACCACCCAGCGTCGCGCGTCGCACCGGCCAGCGCCACATCGACACCGCGGCACGCTGCGCGTATGTGCGCGATGACAGCGTCGGCGGCTTTGCCCTGCGGCCATCTGCGTCGGCAACGCGCCAGGGTATCGCGGCGTATACAGCACGACAGGCTCACGCGCCCGCCATCCGTATGCACCATGCCGCCGTAGCCGCCCTCGAATGCCAGCAGCGGCATCAGGCCCGCGGGCAACCCGCAATCGACAAAATGCGCCTTGAATGCAAACAAGTCGGAAGTGCGCGCGGTTGCAACCGGGATGTGCGTCGGCAACCTGCCCTGTTCCCAGGAACCGTGCGCCGCAATAATGACGCGCGCGCACAGCCCGACCGGCACGCGTTTGCCCCTGCGCGCCGCTGTTACGGTAAAGCCGCGCGCAGTCTTCGCCAATCCGGTCAGCGACCATGGCTGCCACACGTGCGCGCCCGCCGCCGCCGCCGCATTCAACATTAGATTGTCGAAGTGCTCGCGTCCCAGCGCGCGACCGTACACGTCTGCGCCGCGCGCGGAACGCGGCATGTCGGCGGCCAGCATCGCGTTGCCCGAATACAAACCGACGCGCCGCACCGCCGGTCCCGCCTGCTCGAGGTATGCGGACTCGACGCCCAGCGCTCGCAAGAGCGGCAGGCTCGTCGCCGAGATGAATTCGCCACAAACCTTGCGCCGCGGAAACGCCGCCTTCTCGACGAGCGCCACCGACCAGCCCGCCCGCGCCAGCATGAGCGCTGCGGTCGCACCTGCCGGCCCCGCGCCGATAACCAGCGCGTCGTAGTCGTTCATGGCCGCGTCCCACGCAGACCGGCTTCTTCATCATCGGCGCGCATTGCCACAAAACAATGGCTGAACAACCCGGCGGCCTGTTCACGCAATCTCCATGCGCTGTCCTGCGGCCACGCTGCCGACAACTCGCGGCCACTGAACCCCGCACGCACACTCGCCACGGCATCGTGCCGGGTCACATCGTTGCAGCCGAGCAGACCGAGCATATGACTGCCGAGCAGCGCGCTACCCGAACGCCGCGGCTCGCACGCAATCAGCACGCGCGTGCGACGCGCGATCAGCGGCAGCAACCGGGCGAGCCCTGCCGCATCGAAATGATGCAGGAAGAGGTTGGCAATGACGACATCGAACACGGGCGCTATCGATTGCGCGAGCCAGGCATATACATCGGCCTCGACCGCACGCGCACGCCACCCATTTGCCGCCAGTTGCGCGGCGGTTTCCGCCGTGAATAGTTTTTGCCGGTCGACCAGCACCGCCTCTATCGGGCGCCACGCAGCGGGCAGTCTTGCCGCGAGTTGCCGCGCGAACATGCCATCACCCGCACCGATTTCCGCAACGTTGCGCGGTTGACCGGTATTAAAGACAGCCCGCAACTCGCGCGCGACGAGCGAACTGTTCGACATGAGCACGTTGATGCGCCGCAGGTCGCGGCGCGATCGCACTGCGCGCGGGTCTTCCGCGGGCAGCTCGTCAAGCCACTCCCGCTCAACAGTGCGCGGGTTAGTCGTCACGGCATTCATGATTTCGCCGGCGCCGAGGTTTCGCGCATGCGCGCACGCTAGGCGACTTTCAGCAACGCACCGTGACAGCTGAACCCGGCGCCGAACGAAGACATCCACCACCACCCGCCGCGCGCGCCGCCCGCCAGCGCTGCCTGCAAAGTGAAATACACCGACGGGCTGCTGATATTGCCGAACTCGCTCAGGACGCCACTGGTCCAGGCGACGTCTTCGGCCGTGAGGTCGATGCTCTGCTGCAACGCCTCGATCACCTTGCGTCCGCCGCCATGCAATATCCACGCGCTTACATCGCTGCGTGCCATGCCCTCGCGAAGTAATACGTCATCAACCACCGCTGCAGCATGTTCGCCGGCGAGCTGCGCCACTTGCGGCGACAGGATGTTGCGCAGCATGCCGCTGGTGTGCTCGAAGCGAAGTGCGTCCCGCTCTTCCGGATTATGCAGCGAAGCCGCCGCCACCCACTCGATACTGCGCTTGTTTTCGCCGGGCACGCGGGCAAGCACGGCGGCGCCTGCGCCGTCGCCGAACAGGCAGGCGCTGATAAGCACGCCGGGATCATTGTCGATATAAAACGCCGCGCTGCAGACTTCGACGCAAACCGACAGCACGGTTTCGCACTCTGCGGACAGCAACGCCGCGCCAGCGCGCAGATTCGGCAAGGCAGCGCCGCAGCCCTGCCCGACAAGGTCCAGCCCAAGCACATCCGGGCGGAGACCGAGGCTTTCACCGACGTAGCTGGTCAAACCGGGGCATAAATACCCCGTGCATGTACTGATGATAAGAGCATCGATATCGCATGGCTGCAAACCCGCCTCCGCCAGCGCGCGTACCGCCGCAGCATGAGCCAGGGCGGGCGCATTCAGCGCGAAGCGTCGATGCAGCGTGTCGGGATCGGCGATGAATACTTCAGTCAGCGTAGCGAGCGCGAGCGAGCGCGAGCGAATTCCGTTGTCGTGCAACAGTACCCTTTGCAGCAGCGTGCGTGCGCGACGATCGAGCTGCGCGAACTGCGGCGATGCCCTGAAGGCGAGCCAGACTTCGCTCTGCATGTAGCTGCGCGGCGGGGTTGCGGTGCCCAATCCAGTGATAAACATTGGCAGCTTCTGCTCCAGTAGCCGAACGAGGGCTGGACATCACGCAGCCGGCGGCCGTACGCAAAAAAAAGGCCCCCGGGAAATATGATTTGCCAGGGGCCTGGGTCCGCCGATAATCTTCAGGGAGGAAAAGAATGGGCGGGCACCGGAGGCAATTATCCATGTCCGCCGGGACTCCTCTGTGCGATAACGTACACACCACGTCTGTGATTTTCATCACTATGGTTCCCAAGCGTCCCGACAGTCGCTCGCGGCGCTATTGCGTCGGTATGCCGGCCTCTTTTACCACCCGCGCCCACCGCGTCATCTCCGCGCGCACAAAGGCCGTGAACTCGTCGCGGCTGGACGGCGCGACATCGATGACGAGATCGGCTAGACGCTGCTGCACGTCCTGCGCCTGCAGCGTCTTCGTCAAATCAGCGTGCAATTTGTCGAGTACAGGGGACGGCGTGCCGGCGGGCGCGCACATGCCGTACCATGACGTGACGACGTAATCGGCAACGCCCGATTCGACCATGGTCGGCACAGTCGGCAGCTTCGTACTGCGTTGCGCGGATGTCACGGCCAGCCCGCGCGTTTTCCCTGACATGATGTGCGGCAGCAGCGCCGGCAGATTGGCCAGCATCACCGGGATTTGCCCGCCCATCAGGTCGGCCAGCGCGGGCATCGCGCCCTTATAGGCAATATGCACGACGTCGATGCCGGCGGCGATTTTGAACAACTCCATCGACAAGTGCGGCGACGTGCCAACGCCGGGGGAGCCGTAGCTCAATATTCCGGGATGTGCCTTGGCGTAAACAATTAACTCTGCCACCGATTTCGCCGGCAGCGACGGATGCGCGATCAACGCGTTGGCCGTGGTCGCGATCCGCGACACCATCGCGAAATCGCGCAGCGGATCGTACGGCAGTTTCGGATATATCGCGGCGGCGATCGCACTCGAAGCGATGTTGCAATGGAACAGTGTATAGCCGTCAGGCGGCGCCGCGGCGACCGCGGCACCGGCGATCGTGCCGCCCGCGCCGACACGGTTTTCCACCACCATCTGCTGGTCCCACAAACGGCTCATGCGGTCGGCGACCAGTCGAGCGACTATATCGGGGGAATCGCCGGCAGCGAACGCAACGACGTAGCGCACTGGCTTGACCGGATAGGATTGCGCAAGCGCAGGCGCGCATGCCGCCGCAAGTGTCAGCATCGACGCATTCAACAGCATGAGTTTCATGGCCAACCTCCTCCGTTTTTGGCTATGCTGACACAGTCAGCCCATATAATGGAAATCCTGCAGTTCAAAAAATTCTTGAGGAGAAAATGGATGGGCAATCCGGACGAATTCCGCGGCAACAACTATCGCACGCTCGCAGACGCTACCGCGTGGACGCAGCAGCGCCGGGAAGCGGCGCTGGAACCCGACCTTCCCATTATCGATCCGCACCATCACGTCTGGGACGACGAAGAGCGCGGCCGCTATCTGATCCATGAACTTGCGGCGGACGTGGCCAGCGGTCATAACGTCGTCGCAACCGTGTTCGTGGAGGCCGGCACGATGTACCGCGCCGACGGCCCGCCCGCTATGCGGCCCGTCGGTCAGAATGAATTCGTCAACGGCATCGCCGCCATGAGCGCGAGCGGCCGTTATGGCAAGTCGCGCCTGTGCGCCGGCATTGTCGGCCATGCCGACCTCATGCTCGGCGATAAAGCGAAACCCGTGCTCGAAGCGTTGATCGCTGCGGGCGGCGGACGCTTCCGCGGCATCCGCCACGGCCTCACCTGGGATACGGGCAACGCCGCCAAATTCGGCCGCCGGCAGGTGCCGCAGCACCAGGCGCTCGATCCGGTTTTTCGCAAGGGGTTCGCGTGCCTGAAGCCGCTCGGGCTTTCATTCGAAGCGTGGCTCTTTCATCCGCAGCTGCCCGATCTCGTCGACTTGATGCGCGCGTTTCCCGATACCACGGTAATCATGAACCACTGCGGCGGGCTCCTCGGCATTCCGCCGCATGACGGCAATCGCCAGGAAGTTTTCAAAATCTGGGAGAAAAATATTCGGGCGGTCGCCAGCTGTCCGAACGTCAATGTCAAAATCGGCGGCCTCGGCATGATGTATTGCGGCTTTGATTTTCAATTGCGCGACCTACCGCCCTCATCGGAAGAGCTGGCCGCGGCATGGCGCCCCTATGTTGAAGCCTCCATAGACGCATTCGGGCCCGAACGCTGCCTGATGGAAAGCAACTTTCCGGTCGACAAGCAAACGTGCGGCTACAGCGTATTGTGGAATGCGATGAAGCGCATCACGAAAAACTGTTCCGCCGCAGAAAAAGCCGCGCTGTATCACGACACCGCCGCGCGGGTCTATCGCCTGGCGTTTTGAGGTTGCCGCCCGCGCGCGGCGGCAGCAACTATTCGACCCGCACGCCCGTAGTCTTGACGACCCTCGCCCACATCGCGGTCTCTTCGCGCACGATGCGGGTAGCATCGAGCGGCGGATTCGCGACGGGTTCCGAGCCGACGCCGAGAGCAAGTTCTTTCGCTTCCGGTGTGCGCAGGATTTTCGCGGACTCCGCGTAAAGGCGCTCGATGACTGCCGGCGGTGTTTTTGCCGGCACAAACAAACCAACCCAGCCCTCGACATTGAAGCCGGGCAGACCCGCCTCGCTGACCGTCGGCAGGTCGGGCAGCGCCGCGGAGCGCTTGTCGCTGGTGACGGCAATCGCCCGCAGCCTGCCTGCCTTGACCTGCGGCATGGCTGAAGGCGGTGTCGCGAACGAAAGTTGCGTCTCGTTGCCAACCAGACTGATCATCGCCGGCCCCCCGCCCTTGTACGGCACGCTGGTGATATCGACGCCGACCGTCATCTTGAAAAGCTCGACGGCGAGGTGCTGCGCAGTGCCGGTTCCCGGATTCGAAGCACTTAACTTGCCCGGATTCGATTTTGCATAAGCGACCAAATCCTTGACCGAGGTCACAGGCAACGCAGGATTCACGACCACCACATTCGCATACTTGATGATTTGCGTAATCGCGGTCAAATCGCGCGCGGCAACGAATGGCAGGTTGGTATAGATGCTCGCGTTGACCGTGATCGATGCTTCGGCCGTGACGAGCAGCGTATAGCCATCCGGCGCCGACTTGACGACGATTTCATTGGCGATATTCCCGGCGGCGCCGCCGCGATTGTCAATGACTATGCTTTGCCCGAGGGGCGCGGACAGGCGGTTGCCGAGCATGCGCGCCGAAAAGTCGGACGACCCTCCGGGCGGGTAGCCAACGACGATGCGGATGGGCTTGTCGGGATATGCTGGTGCCGATTGCGCAAATGCAGGCGCCGCGGCAAAACTTACGGCTAATCCGCAGAGCGGTATAAATGACGTCCGCGGATTCATCGCCCTCCTCACTCAGGCAACAGCGCAAACGTCCATACCGCGCCGCCCGCGGGGATTTTCGGCGACGCCCGGCGTCCGCGCGAATCGCCCGCGAGCCCGGACAGCACGGTGATGTACTGGCGGCCTTTATGCGTATAGGTGATAGCCGGTGAATTGACGCCGGAGCCGGTCTGGAACTGCCACAGCACTTTGCCGCTCGCTTCGTCGATCGCGATGAACTCACCGCTCATGCGGCCGGTGAACACCAGCCCGCCGTCGGTGGCCAGCATGCCCGCTTGCGACACGAAGTCGCTCAGCTTGATCTGCCACTTGGTCTTGCCGGTGAGCGGGTCCATCGCGAGGTGAAAGCCCTCCGTATCCTCGCCCGCCGGACGCGGAAAGCCTTTGCTTTCCATGCCGGTAAAGCGTTGGCCGGACTTGTACTCGATGGGCACGAACTTCACCAGTTGCGGATAATGAATAGTGTTGAGGTAGACCGTGCCGGTCTTCGGGTTGTAGGCCATCGGCGCCCAGTTTTTCACGCCGAATGCCGGCCATAGCTCGACTTCTTCGCCCGCGAGCAGGCGCTTGCGGACGTCGGTTTCGACGGGACGGCCGGTTTTCATGTCGATGTGCGTCGCCCAGTTGATCTTGCCGAACGGGAAGCCACGCAACAGCTGGCCATTCGTGCGGTCGATCACGTAAAAGAATCCGTTGCGGTCTGCGTGCATCAGCACTTTCTTCATGTCGCCATCGACGCGCATGTCGGCCAGCACATTCTCATTGACGCCGTCATAGTCGAAGGCATCGTCCGGCGTGAACTGGTAGTGCCAGACGATTTCGCCGGTCTTCGGCCGGATGGCGACGACGCTCGCGGAATAAAGACTGTCTTTACCGCGGTAGCGCGTGTTCCACGGGCCGGCGTTGCCAGTGCCCCAATACGTGAGGTCAAGCTCGGGATCGTACGAGCCAGTGACCCAGGTCGTCGCGCCGCCATGCTTGTAGATGTCGGTCTCTTGCGGCCAGGTCTGGAAGCCGGGCTCGCCAGGCCCCGGGATGGTATATCGGCGCCACAGCGATTTGCCGGTCTCCGGATCCCAGCCGTCGAGAAAGCCGCGCACGCCGAATTCCGCGCCCGACATCCCGGTGATCAGCACACCGTTGGCGATCAGCGGCGCAACGATCGACGAGTAACCTTCTTTCCACTCCGCAAATTTAGTCTTCCACAATTGCTTGCCGG
>JANYDM010000060.1 GCA_025363575.1 Betaproteobacteria bacterium
ATCCGTGGTGTGGATGTAGCGGCTGGGGGAGATGTTGTAGTCGTTCTTTTTCAGCTCGGCGTGGTCGACGATGCGGCTGAGTTTTTCCGCTTCGGTCCAGCCGATGAGAGTGTCGGCGATGCGCTGGATGCCTGCGTCCGGAATGAAGTTCTTCGGATCGCCCTTTTCGAAGACTTGCGATGCGTTGACGAGGAAGACCTTGCCTTTACGCTCCTTCGGCTTGGCCTTGTTGAGGAACAGCACAATACCGGGGGCGGTAGTGTTGTAGAAGAGGTTTTCTGGCAAGTAGAGTACGCTCTCGATGAGGTCGTGATCGACGAACCACTGGCGCACGGTTTTTTCCTTGTTGGTGCCGGCATTGCCTGATCCGCGCGAGACGGCGCCGGTATCGAGAATGACGGCCGCGCGGCCGGTAGCATTCATGCTGGCGTGGATGTGCTGGACCCAGCCCCAGTCGGCGGAGGATTTGCCGGGAAAGCCGGCCCCCGCAGGGAAGCGGTCGAGTTCGTCGTTGTCGTAATCGCCCTCAATGAACCAGTCCTGGTTCCACATGGGATTGGCGACGACGCGGTCGAAGGTGCGGAGTTTGCCTTTGCTGCGGAATTTGGGATTCTTGAAGGTGTCGCCGATCTCGATCTGCCCTTCCATGTCGTGGATGATCATGTTCATGTTGGCCATGGCCCAGGTCTCAGGCGTGTTTTCCTGGCCGAACAGTTTCAGCGGCGCGACAGTGCGTTTTTTACCTTTAACATTTTCCTCCATCGCGATTTCGCACTTCACTAACAAGCCGCCGGAACCGCAGGTGGGGTCGTAGATTTCCATGCCGGGCTCGGGCGAGAGGACGCGTGACATGATGGTGCCGACCTCAGGCGGGGTGTAGAACTCGCCCGCGCTCTGACCGCCGCCCTCGGCAAACTTGCGGATGAGGTATTCGTAGCTTTTGCCGATGATGTCGGCCTCGACGTCTTCGAGCCCGAGGCGTTTGGTGCTGATGGCCTCGATGAGATTGGAGAGGCGATCGTCGTCGAGGTCGCGCTGGCCGTGGGTGGTGGCGTTGAAGTCGACGCGGTCGATGATGCCCTGCAGCAGCGGGTTTTCGCGCGCGATAGCCCGCATGCGGGTGGTGACCCCTTCGCCGATCTTGTCGGAAAGCTTGCGTATAACGGACCAGACCGGCTGCTCGGGATCGTCCGGCAAAAGAGGAAGGTAGAAGCGAACGAGCTTGTGGTCGGCCTTCGCGAGTTGGAAGGCCTTCTTGCGCGAGCCGACTTCCTTCGCAATGCGGTTCAACTCGTCATCGAAGACGTCGCACAGGCGCTTGGTGAAAATCAGCGGGAGAATGTAGTCCTTGTATTTCGGCGCGTCCTTGGCCCCACGGATGGAACAGGCGGCATCCCATATCCAGGATTCAAGAGATTTGCCGCTGTCTTTATTGTTTGCCATTAACCTTAAGTCCTATTGTATTTATTTTTGTTGGGCAGAGCGCATTTAAATCATCTTGCCATATATGCATATGGAATAGACAACCCTGAAGAAGGGGCTCGTGTCCCGATCAAAGACTATATCAAAGCGGGCATCACTAGGCAGAGCCAATTAGCTACCCTCGCGGAAACCACGAAATTCCGTGCTGAAAAAGCGGACAATAGCGGCTTAATTGTTATAGATGCCATCTCAAATTCCCATGGAAATTAAAGTCAACTTTCTCGACAAGTTTCGTCTTGAAGCCAGGTTCGATGACTTCACAGTGGTGGCCGATCAACCTATTCGCTCTAAGGGCGATGGCTCGGCGCCCGGGCCATTTGATTACTTTCTGGCTTCGTCGGCGCAGTGCGCGGCTTATTTTGTGAAGTTGTACTGCGTGACGCGCAATATTCCCACCGACAACATCCGGCTGTCGCAGAAGAATATTGTCGATCCGGAGAATTGCTACAAGCAGACCTTCAAGATACAGGTGGAGTTGCCGGCAAATATCTCCGCCAAAGACCGCCAGGGAATTTTGCGCTCGATCGACCGTTGCACCGTGAAAAAGGTGGTGCAGGCCGGGCCTGAGTTTGTGATTGAAGAAGTGGAAAACCTGGATGCCGATGCCCAGGCTCTGCTGGTTCTGAATCCGGCACCGGAAGCAGCCATTTATGTCACGGGCAAGGACCTGCCGCTGAAGCAGACCATCGCGATACGCCGGGCGTTCTCGCGGGCCTGCGCCTCGAAGGTCTTGCCTGCACCTGGATCGGTAATGATAAGAACGCGAAAGTCATCCTCGATCTCATGCCAACGCTGGGGGCCGCCAGTTCCCGGCACGAGAGAGTCCCACTCCCGCGAGCGAGACGATATCGGCGCGAACCGCCGGATGAGTTCGACGATCTTCTCGGTCATGGTCGAGATCCAGCGTCTGCGGGATAAAGATTCGGGAACCAACGCTCGGCGACATCGGCCGGGAAGGCAATACGGAGAGGCGCACGGTGCGTCGTAGCCGTTAGCATGCCCCGGTCGACCAACCCCGCAGTGACGTTGCGCGCGCCTCGCTCTTCATATCCGGTGAGCGCGGGAATTTTCGATCGCCCGACCTCGCCACTCAACACCGCCTCGCGCAACACTGCGAAGCTGCCGCGCAGCAGTCGTTTGGCTCGCACTTCCTCCTCGATATAAATCTCCATGCGCGTCAGTAGCGTCGCCGGCTCAAGCAAACCACTCATGAAGCGAATCTGATCGACGGATCGGGCAAGGAAGAATTTGCAGAACTCGATAAGGCCGCGCTGGGTGAGATTCCCTCGACCGTCAAGATCGCCTTCGCGACTTCCGTCGGCTTGGGCGAGCAGGCTTTTGTAGCGATCCACATCTCGGGCAAGCCCGCGGGCGACCGACCAAAGACTTGTCCCGATGTCGAGCCGCTTGAAAAGTGCATGCGACATCAACCGCGCAACTCGGCCATTGCCGTCGAGGAAAGGGTGGATCCACAGCAAGCGGTGGTGGACGGCGCCGACCGTCTGGATCTGGCGCGTCTTGCTGAGTGGCGGAGAACCATAAGCAGTGTCGAACCGCGCCATGAAGCGCGCGAGGTCTTCGTGCGGCGGCGGGACGTGACGTCCCACCTGCACGTCGCGTTTGCGCCAGGCGCCTGGGACAATCGCAAGGCGTTCACCTGTTTTCTCGTCGGTGACGAACAGCATTTCAGGCGGCAAGCGCGAGCAGAATTCCTCGTGCAACCATGCTGCATAAGCCGCCGATGCGGGCCAAGCGTCGGGATCACGGCCGGTGTCGATCAACCGCTGGACGTGAATGTGGGCGACGGCTTCCTGCTGCAGATCGCGCTTCTTAGGCTCGGACGAAAAATCGTTCGCCAAAGCGCGATCGATATCGCGCGGATGGGTGTCATGTCCTTCGATCAGGTTCGAGTAATAGCAGTTCATCGATCGCACGAGGTCGCCAATCGATTCGCGCAAAATCGGATGGATGCGACCGGCAAGCTGGTGCGCCTCCGCAATCAGAGGGAGGATGTCGTCGTCGAGTAGGCGAGACGACTCCTCGGGGACCATTGGCTCCATGCTTGAAACATTCATAGGTACAATATACCGGATTAAATACCGGATTGATAGTTAAATTATTACTTAAATAACAATATATTAAGTATTTTATATAGATTATAAAACCGGTTAATATTCCGGTTTGTGTGCCGGTTAAGATTGGCGTCGAACAGCAAAGCTAAAGGCGCTCAACCGCGATAAGCCACCAGCGGCAGCAATGCATCCAACAACGGTCGGTAAACCCAGTTACGCTTAGCGGTCGCTAGACCGAATAGCGGCATCAATTGTTATGGAAGCCGTCTCAAACTCCCATGGAAATTAAGGTCAACTTTCTCGACAAGCTTCGTCTTGAAGCCAAATTCGATGATTTCACGGTGGTGGCCGATCAACCGATCCGCTACAAGGGCGATGGCTCGGCGCCCGGACCGTTCGATTACTTTCTGGCTTCATCGGCGCAGTGCGCGGCTTACTTTGTGAAGTTGTACTGCGTGACGCGCAATATTCCTACCGATAACATCCGGCTGTCGCAGAACAATATTGTCGACCCGGAAAATCGCTACAAGCAGATTTTCAAGATACAGGTCGAATTGCCGGCGGAACTCTCCGCCAAAGACCGCCAGGGAATTTTGCGCTCCATCGACCGCTGCACGGTGAAAAAGGTGGTGCAGGCCGGGCCTGAGTTTGTGATTGAAGAAGTGGAAAACCTGGATGCCGATGCCCAGGCCCTGCTGATTCCGAATTCAGCCGCGGGAGCGGGCACTCATATATTGGGCAAGGATCTGCCGCTGGAGCAGACCATCGCCAATATGTCGGGCGTGCTGGCGGGCCTCGGCATGAAGATCGAAATCGCTTCGTGGCGCAATATCGTGCCCAATGTCTGGTCGCTGCATATCCGCGATGCGCACTCTCCGATGTGTTTTACCAATGGCAAGGGCGCGACCAAGGAGAGCGCGCTGGCGTCGGCGCTGGGCGAGTTTATCGAACGGCTGAGTTGCAATCATTTCTACAACGATCAGTTCTGGGGCGAAGACATCGCCAATGCGGCGTTCGTGCATTATCCGGACGAGCGCTGGTTCAAGCCCGGCCGCAAGGATGCGCTGCCGGCCGGCCTGCTCGACGAATACTGTCTGCAGATTTACAACGCCGACGGCGAATTGCGTGCTTCGCATCTGTATGACACAAATTCCGGCAACGTAAAGCGCGGCATCTGCGCGCTGCCGTATGCGCGCAGATCGGACGGCAAGGTGGTGTACTTTCCTACCAACCTGATCGACAACCTGTTCCTCAGCAATGGCATGAGCGCGGGCAACACACTGGCCGAAGCGCAGGTGCAATGCCTGTCTGAAATCCTCGAGCGCGCAGTCAAGCGCGAAATTCTCGAAGGTGAAATAACGCTCCCTGATGTGCCGCAGGAAGTGCTGGCCAAATACCCCGGCATCGTGGCCGGCATTCGGGGATTGGAGGCGCAGGGCTTTCCGGTGCTGGTGAAGGATGCGTCGCTGGGCGGCAAATATCCGGTGATGTGCGTCACTCTGATGAACCCGCGTACCGGTGGCGTGTTTGCCTCGTTCGGATCGCACCCGAGTTTTGAAGTGGCGCTGGAACGCAGTCTTACCGAGTTGCTGCAGGGCCGCAGTTTCGAAGGCCTCGACGATTTACCGCGGCCCACCTTCGAAAGTAACGCGGTGACCGAGCCGAATAACTTTGTCGAGCACTTCATCGATTCCAGCGGCATCGTGTCGTGGCGCTTTTTCAGCGCCAAAGCCGGTTTCGATTTTGTCGAGTGGGACTTTTCCGGCAGAGGAAAAAATTCCAACGCCGAGGAAGCCGCGACCCTGTTCGGCATACTCGAGGCCATGAGCAAGGAAGTGTACATGGCGGTGTATGAGGATTTAGGCGCAACGGCCTGCCGCATCCTGGTGCCGGGTTATTCGGAGATTTATCCGGTCGAGGATCTGGTATGGGACAACACCAATAAAGCGCTGGCGTTTCGCGCCGACATCCTGAACGTGCATCGTCTCGACGACGCCGGCCTGAAATCCTTGCTTAAACGCCTGGAAGACAGCGAACTGGATGATTACACCGACATCATCACATTGATCGGCATCGAATTCGACGAGAACACAGCTTGGGGTCAACTGACGATACTGGAGTTGAAGCTGCTGATTAATCTCGCCTTGAAGAAATTCGATGCGACGCAAGAGCTGGTGGGCGCTTTTCTGCAATACAACGAGAACACGGCCGAGCGCGGATTGTTTTATCAGGCTTTGAATGTGGTGCTGGAAGTGCTGCTGGACGACAAGCTGGAACTGGACGACTACGTCGCCAATTTCCGCCGGATGTTCGGCAACCCGCGGATGGACGCAGTGATGGGCTCAGTGGACGGCAGCGTGCGCTTCTTCGGCCTGACGCCAACGAGCATCAAACTGGAGGGGCTCGACAAGCACCAGCGCCTGATCGACAGCTACAAAAAACTGCACATGAAGCGGACTAAAGTTGCCGCCTTATCCGGGTAGGCACATAAAGGAACTCGGATTTCCCCTCCCTTACGCAACGCGCGGGGGAGGGTTAGGGAGGGGCGAGCGGATTTGCCCCCATCCTGGTGCCCCCTCGCCACAGCGCTTGCTCTCCCCCCTTAGCTGGGGAAGGAATCGATCTAATCGATTTTCGCGCCCGACGCTTTGGCGATCGGGCCCCACTTGTCGTATTCGGCTTTAACAAAAGCGGTAAATTCGGCGGGCGTGCCCGGAATCGGCTCCGCGCCACGCCCGATCAGCGTCTGCCGCATGGCGGGATCGTTCAGGGTCTTGCCGAAAACCTCGTTGATCTTCGCGATGATCTCGGGCGGCGTCTTCGCCGGGACCTGTATCCCGTACCAATTGACCGCCTCCACTTTCGGCAGCCCCTGCTCAATCATCGTCGGCACGTTCGGGAACAGCGGCGAACGCTTGGGTGCCGCCAGCGCCAGCGCGCGCAACCTGCCGCTCTGGATGTGCGGCTGCAACACCGGCAAATCGGCGATCACGCCCTGCACCTGGCCGCCGACCGCGTTCGAAACCGCCGGCGCCGCGCCGTTGAACGGCACGTGCAACATGTCGACCTTCGCTTCTATTTTGAACAGCTCGAGCGCGAGATGCGGCAGGCCGCCGCTGCCCGTCGAGGCAATCGAAATCTGGCCCGGCCGGGTTTTCGCGAGCGCGATCAGTTCCTTCACGCTCTTCACTGGCAACGAGGGATGCACCACCAGCAATTCGCCGGTCTGCGTCACGAGCGTCACGCACACGAGATCGCGTAGCGGGTCATACGGCATTTTCGGATAAATGTGCGGGCTGATAGTGACAGTGCCGGTGCTGATCAACATCATCGTGTAGCCGTCGGGCGCGGATTTAGCGACAGCGTCCGCGCCGATCAGGCCGTTCGCGCCGCCGCGGTTGTCGACGACCACGGTCTGGCCGAAGAATTCGCCGAGCTTGGGTGACATCACGCGCGCGACGATATCGATCGGGCCACCGGCGGGAAAGCCGATGACCATGCGCACGGGTTTGACCGGATACGATTGGGCAGTCGCGAATGCAGCAAAAGCAGACGCGAGCAGCGCGAGTACGGTGCGCGACAAAAGCATGGTCATCCTCCCGGGTTTGAAATACGGCCTGCGGCATCGAGGGCCGCCAGGTCGATTAATCAAGCTGATAAATAACTATGGGCCAGATTGTGCTGCAAGTTCGATTTCAACTCAATCCGCGTCGCGCCGGTCGGCGTTCTGCGATAAAATTACGCTTGTCCCGGCCCGCGCTCGCGCAGCGGGACGTTTTTAATTGGTCTGCCAGTACATGCTCCGCACTCGCGCGCCCGCTCCCGCGGCAGCGAACCTGCAAGTCCTGCCCTGACGGCTTTGCGTGTCACCCGCTTGCCGAGACGGGTTCAACCAGGAGGCTCGAGTAACGTGGAATACGATGTCATCGTAGTAGGCAAAGGCAATGCCGCGCTGTGCGCGGCCCTCTCGGCGCAGGAAAACGGCGCCAAAGTTCTGGTCCTCGAAGCGGCGTCCGAAGACGAGCATGGCGGCAACAGCCGCTTCGCCGGCGGCGTCATGCGCTTCGCGTACACCGGCGTCGAAGACCTGCGGCGCGTCACCGACATCTCCGACGAAGAGGCGGCCAACAGCGACTTCGGCAGCAATACGCGCGAGCACTTTCTCGACGTGCTGTTCGAATTGACCCAATACCGCACCGATCCGGATCTGTCCGAGCTGCTCGTCGAAAGCGGCCTCGACACCATGGCCTGGCTGCGCAGCAAGGGCGCGAAGTTCATCCTCAACCATGGCCGGCAGTCGGGCATGGTCAACGGCAAGCGCGTTTATTTCGGCAACATGCCGATCGAAGTCAACGGTGGCGGCGCCGGCCTCGTCGATTATCTCGACGCTTCGGTGAAGAAGCTCGGCATCGAGATCTTCTACGACACGCGCGTGTCTTCGCTGATATTCGACGGCCAGCGCGTGTCGGGCGTGCGCGCCCAGCAAAAAGACAAGGCGGTCGAGCTCAAGGCGAAGTCGGTGGTGCTCGCCTGCGGCGGCTTCGAGGCGAACCCGGAGATGCGCGCGCGCTATCTCGGGCCCGGCTGGGACTTATGCAAGGTGCGCGGCTCGCGCTTCAACCAGGGCGACGGCCTCAACATGGCGCTCGATATCGGCGCCGCGCCTTATGGCAACTGGTCAGGCTGTCATGCGACGGGCTGGGACCGCAACGCGCCGGAATTCGGCGACGTCAGCATCGGCGACCAGTTCCAGAAGCACAGCTACATCTTCGGCCTGCTGATCAACGCTGAAGGCAAGCGCTTCGTCGATGAGGGCTACGACTTCCATTCTTTTACCTACGCCAAGTACGGCGGCGAGGTGCTCAAGCAGCCGAGCCAGTTCGCGTGGCAGGTATTCGACTCCAAAGTCAGCAAGCTGCTGCGCTCGGAGTACCGCATCAAGTTCATGACCAAGGTGTCGGCGAATACTCTGGAAGAGCTGGCAACCAAGCTCGAAGGCGTCAACCCCGAAGGCTTCCTGAAGACCGTGCGCGAATACAACGCCGCGGTGAAAAAGGACGTGCCCTTCGATCATACGATCAAAGACGGCAAAGGCACGGCCGGCATAGAGCCGCCGAAATCGAACTGGGCGCAGGCGCTGGACGCGCCGCCCTACGACGCGTATTCGACCACCTGCGGCATCACCTTCACATTCGGTGGCCTGCGCATCAACAAGGACTCCGGCCAGGTCCTCAACGTGCACCTCCATCCGATCCCCGGCCTCTATTGCGCGGGCGAGATGGTCGGCGGCCTCTTCTACTTCAACTATGCGAGCGGCACCGGCCTCGTGTCGGGCGCGGTGTTCGGGCGCCTCGCCGGCAAGGGCGCGGCGCTGGCAGCGAAGCAAAGCTAAAACCAAAGTACGCAGCGCAATGGACGCGCCGTTGCCCGCGCCCGACCTCGCGACGTTCTTTAATCCGCCGTCGATCGCGTTCGTCGGCGCGACTGAAGACCTCTCCAAATTCGGCGGGCGCGTCATGCGCTCGGTGCTCGACTTCGGCTATCGCGGCCGCGTGTTTCCGGTCAATCCAAAGTATTCGAGTCTGCTGGGTCTGACTTGCTATCCGGATATTGGCGCGCTGCCGGAAGCGCCCGCGCATGTCGGCATCGTACTCGCCGCCAATCGCGTGCTCGATACGCTGAAGCAATGCGCCGACAAAGGCGCGCGCTTCGTCACCGTGTTCACATCCAACTTCGGCGAAACCGGCGAAACCGCCGGCCGCGCGCTGCAAGACGAGATCGTCGCATTCTGCCGGGCCAACCGCATGCGGTTGCTCGGCCCCAACTGCAACGGCTTCATCAATTTCGTCGATTCGTTCGCGTTTGCATCGACCGCGGCAATTAAGGGCCCGCGCAAGGCGGCGGGCGATGTCGGTCTCGTCTGCCACAGCGGCGGCCTCGGCCAGATGAACATCATGTGGCGCGCGCAGGAAGCCGGCCTCGGCATCACTTATGAAGTGAGCTGCGGCAACGAGTCAGACCTCGACGCGATGGACTTCATGCGCTTCATGATCGATGACGAGCGCACGCGCGCGATCATGGTCGCCATCGAGACGATCCGTGACGGTCGCAAGTTCGAAGCCGTCGCGAAGCGCGCCGCCGAGCGCGAAAAACCCATCGTGATGCTGAAGTTCGGACGCACCGAAGCAGGCCAGCGCGCTGCGGCATCGCACACCGGTGCAATTACGGGCGCCGACGAAGTGCACGACGCGGCGTTCCGCCAGTACGGCGTACTGCGCGTCACAGACTGCAACGAACTCTATGAAGTCGCCAAGCTGCTGCGCCGGCGCAAATGGCCGCGCGGCAATCGCGCCGCGGCGCTGTCGGGTTCCGGCGGACACTCGGTGCTGATGGCTGACCTCGGCGCCAGTGTCGGCATCGACTGGGTCGCTTATCAGGACAAGACTGTCCAAGACCTCGGCAAGCTGATACCCATTTTCGCGGGCGTATCCAATCCGACTGACCTCACGTCGGCGCTGACCGGATCGAAGCAACTGTTCGAAGACGCGCTGGCCATCGTGGCGCGCGACGACAATGTCGATGTTCTCGTGCCGGTGCTTGTCGCACCGACACTGCCGGCGATAGAAAATGTCGTGAAGCTCGCGCAAACATTGGACAAGCCAGTGGCCGTGCTGTGGACCGGCTACTGTCCGAGCGACCCGTCTGTCACGGCCGCAACGCTCGTCGCACGCGGACTGCCCGTCTATCGTGATGCTCTCACCTGCCTGAAAGCCGTGCGTGCGGCGATGACTTACGGCGAATTCCTGCGTACGCGCAAAACCGCGCAATCTGCAGCAAGGCCGTCGGACATCGATGCCGATCGCGTGCGTGCGCTGCTGGCCGCCGGCACCGGTGCGTTGACCGAGCGCGCGTCGAAAGAAGTGCTCGCGGCGTACGGCCTGCGCGTGACGCGCGAACAACTGGCGACATCGGCGGATGAAGCAGCGGCCATCGCACGCGAAGTCGGCGCGGCGGTTGCCCTCAAGATCGAGTCGCCGGATATACCGCACAAGACCGAAGCCGGCGCCATCCGGCTCGGCGTCGCGGGCGATGCCGCAATCAAGCGCGCTTACGACGAAGTCAGCCGGGCGGCGCGGCAATTCAACGCTGCGGCGCGCATCAACGGCGTGCTGGTGCAGGAGATGGCCCCGCCGGGCGTGGAAGTCATGCTCGGCATCGCCTCCGACCCCACATTCGGTCCTGTTATCGTGGCGGCATTGGGCGGCATCTACGTCGAAGTGCTGCGCGACGTCGCTTACCGCATCGCGCCGCTCGCACTGGCGGATGCGCACGCCATGCTGCGCGAGTTGCGCGCCTGGCCGCTGCTGGAAGGCGTGCGCGGCGCGGCCGCGCGCGACGTCGACGCACTGTGCGACACTATCGTGCGCCTGTCGTGGCTCGCTCATGATCACAGCGGCGTACTGGCCGAAGTCGATCTCAACCCGCTGGCCGTGCTCGAGCGCGGCGCGGGCGTTCGCGTCGTCGACGCGCTCATCATTCGAAAATGAAAGAACCCAAACCATGAACGCAGAAGCCGAACTCCTTGTCACCCATCAGAACAGCGTCATGTGGCTGACGTTCAACCGCCCGCAGAAAGCCAACGCGCTGTCGTTGCCGGTGTTGACCGAGTTCAACAAGGCGCTTGCCGACGCGTCGCAACGCGGCGACGTGCGCGCCGTCGTCATCACCGGGACGGGAGAAAGGACCTTTTCCGCCGGCGCAGACCTGTCAAACCCGCCGGGCGATGCGGGCGCGCACCAGGCCAAGCGCCGCGTCGAGTTTTCGGCCGCGCTGATGGCGCTGACAAGCTTCGGCAAGCCGATCGTTGCCGCCGTCAATGGCGCGGCATGCGGCGCCGGCATGATGATCCCGCTCTTGTGCGATGTGATAGTCGCCGCCGACACGGCGCGCTTCTCGCTGCCAGAAATCAACAAAGGCCTGCCGGCGCTGCCCGGTGTGGCCATTGTGACGGACCGTTTCGGCAGCGCGCTCGCCGCCGATCTCGTGCTGAGCGGCCGATGGATGCCCGCCGCCGAAGCGCATGCGCGCGGCGTCGCGCGCGAAGTCGTGCCGCTGGCCCTCCTCCCTGCCGCTGCGCAGAAGCACGCGGAGGCGCTGGGCGCATTTGACGTCTCCTCGTACGCCGCCAACAAAAGCCTCTTGAACCGCGCGCTCAAAGACAGCCTCGCGGCTGCCATCCAATCTTCGGCGCAGTTCCACGGCCACGCCAAACACTAAGCGCATGGAGGCCTCGACGCAGGCAGTATTGGCGGCGCACGAAGGCGCCATCGCCTGGATCACCCTCAACCGGCCGCAAGCCATGAACGCGATCAACGATGAAATACGCACGGGGCTGACTGCAGCTTTGCGCGCTGCGGATGCCGACACGGCTGTACGAGTCATCGTCATCCGCGGCGAAGGCGAACGCGCGTTCTGCGCCGGCGCCGACATCAAAGGCTTCACCGAAGCGCCGACGCCCGCGAAATTCCGGCAGGCGCGCCTGCAAGGCCACTGGATAGATGCTTTCGACGCGACGAAGAAGCCGCTCATCGCTTCCATCCACGGCTATTGTCTCGGCGGCGGTCTCGAAATGGCGCTCGCCTGCGACATTCGCATTGCTGCCGACGACGCATCGTTCGCGCTGCCCGAAGTGAGCCGCGGCACCCTGCCCGGCGCCGGCGGCACGCAGCGCCTGTCGCGCATGGTCGGCCTGGGCCGCGCGCTCGACATGCTGCTGTCCGCGGAACGCATCGATGCCGCAGAGGCGCTGCGCATAGGCTTGATCACGCGCGTGACTTCACGCGCCCAACTCGCGGCGCAAACGCAAACGCTGGCGGAGCACATCGCAGGCCATGCACCACTCGCAGTCGTATTCGCCAAGGAATCGATGCGCAAAGGCACGGCAGCCGGTTTCGCCAACGGCATGAAATACGAAGCCGATTTACTGGCGCTGCTGCTGGACACCGAGGACCGCAAGGAAGCGGGCCGCGCGTTCCGCGAGAAGCGCAAACCGAACTTCAAAGGCAAATGATCCGCGCCGCCCTGCTCGCCTTAGCCGTCGCCGCGGCTGCGTGGCCGGCAACATACGCCGAGGCATATCCGGACAAACCGGTACGCTTGATCGTGCCGTTTTCCGCGGGCGGCCCGGCCGATCTGCTCGGCCGCCTGATCGCGGAAAAACTGACGCGCAGCCTCGGCCAGACCGTCGTCGTCATCAACAAAGACGGGGCCGGCACCATCCTCGGCGTGGACATGGCGGCGAAGTCGACACCCGACGGCTATACGCTGCTGCTCGGCAACGTCGCGATGGTCATCAACACGAGCGCGGGCAAGCGTCTGCCTTACGACATGCAACGAGATCTCGTGCCTGTTTCGCTGGCATTTACGCAGCCGCTGATACTCGTTATCAATCCGTCGCTGCCGCTAGCGAACCTCAAAGAGTTCATCGCCTATGCAAAAGCCAATCCCGGCAAGCTCAAGTACGGATCATCGGGCATCGGCACTTCCATCCATCTGACTTCGGAGCTCTTCCGCAATGCGGCCGGCATAGAGCTCACGCATATTCCCTACAAGGGTGCCGCGCCCGCGCTGACGGATTTGCTCGGCGGCCAGATCGATCTCATGTTTCCCGGCATTACGCCCATCGTCGCGCACGTGAAAAGCGGCAAGCTGCGCGCGCTCGGGCTCACCAGCCGCAAACGCTCGTCCGCGCTGCCGGACGTGCCCACCATGAACGAGTTGGGCGTCGCGAACTTCGAATCGATTGGCTGGTACGGTGTGCTGGTGCCCGCGGGCACGCCGAAATCCATTGTGACGCGCTTGAATCGCGAACTGGTCGCTGCGCTCAATCAGCCCGACCTGAAGGAGCGTCTCGCCGCTCAAGGTGGCGATGCGGTCTCGTCGACGCCCGAGCAATTCGCAGCATTCATCACCGATGAGCTGAAGAAGTGGACGGGGGTCATTCGCTCCGCCAACATCCAGGTCGAGTAAAGCCTGCGACCGTAAAACGCATTACAATTCACCCCCCGCTTTTCCAACCCAATCCGCAGGAGCTCTTACCGATGTCCGCCCACGAATCCAGCAACGACAACCGTTACACCCGCGGCATCGCCGAATTCGTTTCAAATCTGCGCTACGAAGACATCCCCGCCAACGTACTGACGCGCATCAAGCTGCTGATGCTCGATTCGCTCGGCTGCGCACTGTACGGCGCGGACCTCGAGTGGACGCGCATCATGCAGAAAACCCTTGGCGAGCTCGACACGACGCAGGCGTGCTCGGTATGGGGCACCAAACAGAAAATTTCCGCACCGCATGCGGCGCTCATCAACGGCACCCAGGTGCAGGGATTCGAGCTTGACGACGTCCATCGCCAGGGCGTGCTGCACGTCGGTGCGGTCGTGCTGCCCGCGTTGATCTCGATCGCGGAAATGCGCGGCGGCATGAGCGGCAAGGAATTTCTCGCGTCAGCCGTCGCCGGTTACGAAATCGGCCCGCGCGTCGGCATCTGTATGGGCCCCGAGCATATCGCGCAGGGCTGGCATTCGGGTGCAACGCTTGGCGTATTCTCCGCTGCTGCAGGCGCCGCGCGCGGACTCAAGCTCGATGTGGACAAGACCGTCCACGCGCTCGGCGTCGCCGGCACGCAGGCCGCGGGCCTGATGGCCGCGCAATATGGCGCAATGGTCAAGCGCATGCACGCGGGCCGCGCATCGCAAAGCGGGTTGTACGGCGCGCTGTTCGCCGAAGCCGGCTTCACCGGCATCGTCAACGTGCTCGAAAGCGAATACGGCGGATTCTGCACCACGTTCTCGCGCTCGACCGACCGCTTCAAGATCGAAGAACTGACCAAGGACTTCGGCAAGGTGTGGCAGACGATGGGCGTCGCGCTCAAATTCTATTCCTGCGTCGGCAGCAACCACACGACGCTCGATGCGATCCGCCTCATGCAGCAGGAGTGCCCGTTCGGCGCCGACGACGTGAAAAGCATCGTCGTGCACGGCTCGCAGGTCACGATGGACCATGTCGGCTGGAAGTATGTGCCGCAGGGCCTCACCTCCGCGCAGCTCAACCTGCCCTACTGCGTCGCCACCTGGCTGCTCGACGGCGATTGCTTCGTCAATCAATTCACCGAAGACAAGGTGGCCGATCCGCTGCGCATGAAGCACGCGGAAAAAGTTTCGGTCAAGCACGACGATGCGATCACCGCCAAAGGCTCGAAGTTCCGCCACATGGTGCGCGTCGAAGTGACGCTGAATGACGGCAAGAAAATGGAGCGCACCGTCGAAGCCGGCCGCGGCAACGAGAACAATTTCGCATCCGAAGCCGAGGTCTGCGAGAAATTCGAGAAACTGGCGGCGAAAGCGCTGCCCAAAGCGCAGATCGAAAAATTGCGCGACGCGATGCTCAAGCTCGAGACGCTCAAGGACGCGTCGGAGATCGCAAAGCTGCTGGCAAAGGCGTAACCGGTGCGACTTTCGCGCACGCGCCGCATAAGGCTTGCCAGCGCACTCGCATTGTCTATCGTCGCGGCCACTGCACCCGCCCTCGACTACCCGACGAAGCCGATACGCCTGATCGTGCCCCTCGCTGCCGGGGGCGCCATGGATACGGTTGCGCGCGGCATCGCGGTCAAGCTTACCGAGAATCTAAAGCAGACGGTGGTCATCGACAATCGTTCGGGCGCCGCCGGCAGCATAGGCGCGGAACTCACCGCGCATGCGGCACCCGACGGCTATACGATACTGATGGCGAGCGCGAGCTACGTGACGCACACGCTCATGTACAAAGCGCCGTACGATCCGGTGCGCGACTTCGCGCCTATCACGCAGGCCACCTTCCAGCCGTACATCCTCGTCGTCAATCCGGCGGTGCCGGCACGCACGCCGGCCGATTTCATCGCGCTGGCCCGGGCGAAACCGGGGACGCTGAACTACGGCTCGTCGGGCAGCGGCAGTTTCATCCATCTGTGCGGCGAGCTATTCAGCGCGATGACGAAAACCAGTCTCGTGCACATTCCGTACAAAGGCATCGCGGCTGCGTACCCCGATCTGATCGCCGGGCAGACTCAGTTCACGTTCGGCAGTTCGATATCGGCGATGCCGCATATCAAGACGGGCCGTCTGCGCCCCATCGCCGTCACCAGCCGCAACCGCGCGAAAAGCCTGCCCGACCTGCCGTCGTTCAACGAGTCCGCGGTGCCGGGCTTCGAGGTCACGCAATGGTACGGCGTGCTCGCGCCGCGCGGCACGCCGCAGCCCATCATCGACCGCCTGCACCGCGAATTCGCAGCCGTGCTGCAGCATCCGGATACAATCGCCCGGCTGGCAGCAGATGGTTCGGAGGCTGCGGTCAGCACGCCGGCCCAGTTCGCTGCGCATATCAAGAGCGAACGCGAGAAATGGGCGCTGGTAATCAAGCAGGCCGGGATACGCGGAGAATAGAAACGGTGCGCCGAATTCGCGCACCAGGCCACAGCACACGCGGGGAGGTGGTATGCAATTGATGGTTCGCTCATTGCTCGTCTATCTTGCTGCCATCGCTTCGTTCGGCGCGGCATCCTCCATCGCACAAACATTTCCCGCGCGGCCGGTGCGCATCATCGTGCCGTTTCCGGCAGGCGGCCCGTCCGACATTTTGACGCGCATGATGGCGCCGAAACTCACGGATATCTGGGGCCAACAGATCACAGTCGACAACCGGCCGGGCGCGGGCACTATTATCGGCACGGAAATGGGCGCGAAAGCGGCGCCAGACGGCTATACGATAACGCTCGTCTCCACCGGGCACGCCACGAATCCCGGCCTGCATTCGAAACTGCCTTACGACACGCTTGCCGATTTCGCACCGGTCACGCTCGGCACGACACTGCCGATGATCATCGTCGCTCATCCGTCGTTTGCAGCGCATTCGTTCAAAGAATTTATCGCGCTTGCGAAGGCGCGGCCCGGCGAAATCGGTTTTGCCACTTCGGGCAACGGCACCACCGGCCATCTCGGCGGCGAACTATTGAAGTCCGTCGCGCATATCAATCTCGTGCATATTCCCTATAAAGGCAGCGCGCCCGCGATTGCCGATGTGCTCGGCGGACAGGTCGCCACCACATTCGACGGACTTCCCGCGGCCTTCCCGCACGTGCAGGCGCGCAAGCTCAATGCGTTCGCGGTCATGGCCACCGAGCGCTCGCCCCTGCTGCCCGATGTGGTCACGGTTGCAGAGTCGGGCTATCCCGGCTTCTCAGCCGATTCGTGGTTCGGTTTCGTCGTACCCGCGAAAACGCCGCCCGCCGTCGTCAGGCAACTGAGCGCCGATATGGTCAAAGTAATCAAACTGCCAGAAATCCGCGATCGCCTGATCGCGATGGGCTACCGGCCGATTGCAAATACGCCGGAAGAGTTCGATGCGTTCATAAGAGTGGAGATCACGAAATGGGCGAAGGTGATCAAGGATTCAGGAGCGAGGCTGGATTGATATGAGAGAAGACGCCCGCGACGCAGCCAGCCACGTGAACGAACAACGCCTGTGGCAACGCCACGCCGAAATGGCGCAGATCGGCGCGATTCCCGGCAACGGCGTGAACCGCGCTGCGTTGTCGAAGGAAGACATCGTCGCTCGCAAGCTGCTGCTGTCTTGGGCGGCGAAGCGTAACTACAGCATCAGCGCCGACGGCATCGGCAATCTGTTTCTTCGACGCGCGGGCTCGGACGCGAATGCAGACCCTGTCATGACAGGCAGCCACATGGACTCGCAGCCGCGCGGCGGTCGCTTTGACGGCATTTACGGCGTGCTGGCCGGCTTTGAAGCGTTTGAGGCGATGGACGAAGCCGGCGTCGTTACGCGCCGCCCGATCGAAGTCGTCGCGTGGACCAATGAAGAAGGCGGCCGTTTCGCCCCGTGCACGATGGGCTCGATGGTGTTCACCGGCGCCCGTCCGCTTGCGGACGTGCTCGACGTTACCGATAACGAAGGCATCAGGCTGCGCGACGCGCTTGCGCAGACACTGGCTGCGACACCCGATGTCAAATCGCGTGATTTCAAATCGCCCGCCGCCGGCTATATCGAAACGCATATCGAGCAGGGCCCGCTGCTGGAAAACGCGCGCAAGACGATAGGCGTCGTCACCGGCATCCAGGGCTTGCGTTGGTTCAACGTCGAAGTGTCCGGCAAAACGGATCACGCAGGCACCACGCCACTCGCGCTACGCAAGGACGCGGTACGTGACAGTATCGCCATCATTAACGCGCTCACCGAGCTTACGCACGATCCGCAGGACGTCACGCGCTTTACCGTCGGCCGCATGCTGGTGACGCCGAACTCACCGAATTCCGTGGCGAGTCATGTCCTCTTTTCCGTCGATATCCGCCATCCCGATCCGGCGACGATCAAACAACTGGGCGATGCCGTCGAACCGCTCGCGCGCAAAGCGGCGAAGTTTTGCGACGTGAAAGTCACACCGACTCTGCATGACGATCCCTGCGTGTTCAATGCCGACGTCGCCGGCGCAGTCGAATCGTCGGCGAAAGAACTCGAGCTACCCTATATGCGCCTGTCGTCAGGCGCCAGCCACGATGCGATGTACATGGCGCGCGTGTGTCCAACCGCCATGATTTTCGTGCCGTGCGAAAAAGGCATTTCGCACAACGAGGCAGAGAACGCCACGCCGGGAGATCTGGCCGCCGGTGCGCGCGTGCTGACCGCGGCGCTGATCGAGCTCGCGAATCGCTGATTGCGGCGATGCGTCCCGCCGCGCCGCATATCGTCTTGCTGGTCGCGTGGTGCGCAAGTATAAACGCGGCGCCGGCGGCGGATGCCCCCTGCACTGCGGTCCCGCCGGCCCTGCAGCTCACGCGCGACAAGCTTGAAATCGCCAAAACCCAGCTCGCCGCAGCCAAGGAGAACTTCGGTCCGGCGCGACTCGACGCCTTGCGCGATACGCAGGCCGCGATCCTCGAGACCGAACAGATCGATATGCATTGCGCGGACCTGCAACTGCGGCCGGCGCCCGGTAGCGACACCGTCAGAAAGGCGGTCGGCCGCCACCCGCATATGTCTTATGCATCGGCCGCCCTGCGCGATGCTCGCAGGAACCTTCTCGAACTGGAGACAGATGCGCACGCCGCCGCCGCGCGCCGGCTGGTGGAGCGCGCGCTGGAAGCGGTCGGCCAGGCGTTCATCGATCGTGGACCCTAGGGCCAAATGCGGCGGTTCGCGTGTGATAAAATTGTCTCTCAATCACAGCGGACCACCATGGCGCTCTCTCCTCTTACCGCACTCTCTCCTCTCGACGGGCGCTACAGCACCAAGGTCGAACCGCTGCGGCAATACTTCAGCGAGCTCGGGCTCATCCGCTACCGCGTGCAGGTCGAAGTCGAATGGCTGAAAGCGCTTGCCGCGGATTCTTCCATTGCCGAAGTTCCGAAATTCTCGGCAGCGACGATCAAAGAACTCGATGCCGTCGTCAGCGGCTTCTCGGAAAGCGACGGCACCGCGGTCAAGACGATAGAGTCGCGCACCAACCACGACGTCAAAGCGATCGAGTATTTCCTTAAAGATCGCCTCGCCGGCAATGGCGAGGTGGCGAAAGTTGCCGAGTTCATCCACTTCGCCTGCACGTCTGAAGACATCAACAACCTGTGCCACGCGCTGATGCTCAAGGCCGCGCGCGACGACGTGATGCTGCCCGCGTTCGACAAAATCATCGAACGGCTGACCGCGATGGCGCACGGTCTCGCCGACGCATCCATGCTTGCGCATACGCACGGCCAGCCGGCCAGCCCGACTACGCTCGGCAAGGAGATGGCGAACGTCGTCGCCCGGCTCAAGCGCGCCCGCGAACGTGTCGCCGGCGTGAGGCTGATGGGCAAGATCAACGGCGCGGTCGGCAATTACAACGCGCATCTGTCCGCCTACCCGGAAATCGACTGGGAAAAATTCGCGCGCCGCTTCGTCGACGGGCTCGGCCTCGAATTCAACCCGTACACGATACAGATCGAGCCGCACGACGCGATCGCCGAGCTTTTCGATGCGTACGCGCGCGCGAACACGATCATGCTCGACCTTGACCGCGACATCTGGGGTTATATCTCGCTCGGCTACTTCACGCAGAAAACCAAGGCGGGCGAAGTCGGCTCGTCGACGATGCCGCACAAGGTCAACCCGATCGACTTCGAGAACTCCGAGGGCAACCTCGGTCTCGCCAACGCCTTGCTGCGTCACATGAGCGAAAAGCTTCCGGTCTCACGGTGGCAGCGCGATCTGACCGACTCGACCGTACTGCGCAATATGGGCACGGCGCTCGGCCATACGCTGCTCGCCTGCGATTCGCTGCTGAAAGGCCTGGGCAAGCTTGAAGCCAACCACTCTCTGCTCGCCGCGGACCTCGACGGCAACTGGGACGTGCTCGCCGAGCCGGTGCAGACGGTGATGCGGCGCTACGGCGTGACCGGCGCCTACGAGCAATTGAAAGACCTCACGCGCGGCAAAGGCGGCATTACGCGCGAATCGCTGCATACGTTCATCAGAACGCTCGCGATTCCCGACGACGCCAAAGAGCGCCTCCTCAAGCTCACGCCGGCCACCTACACCGGCAAAGCAGCGGAACTCGCTAAAAAGATCTGAGCCGCGGCCGCGGGGCGGCGCGTTTGATTTGCCATATAATCGGCGCAGGTAGCAGCCGCATCGGAATTGGCGGCGATAAATAGAAAACGGGGGAGGAACAACGTGGACACACCAGCACGCAAACCGCAGGCCGCTGCAATCACGTCCGGCGCAGTCACGTCCGGAAATGCGCTCGACCGCCGCGATTTTCTCAAGCAAGGCATCAAGGTCGCGGGCGCCGCTGCCGTCGGAGGCATGGCCGGCACCGCCGCATTTCCCAGCCAGGGCGCCGAACCCATAGGCAAGGAATTCCCGGCGTGGTCTACCACTATAGGCAAGCCGCTCGCCACGTATGGCCAGCCCTCGCGCTTCGAGGAGCCGGTCAAACGCTACGCTGCCAGCGGCTATGGCACGCTCGCCCCGGGGACGGGCAGCGCGCGCACCCCGATAGAGAAACTCGAAGGCGTCATCACGCCCAATGGCCTGCACTACGATCGCAGCCACAACGGCACGCCCGACATCGATCCGGCAAAACATAAATTGCTGATCCATGGCCTTGTTAAACGTCCGCTCACGTTTTCGATCGCCGAGCTTTCGCGCTATCCGATGGTGAGCCGCATCTGCTTTCTCGAGTGCGCAGGCAACAGCAGCGGGAACGCGATTTCGCCGGAGCCGCCGCAGGTGTCGGCCGGCAACGTGCACGGGCTCGTGTCGTGTGCGGACTGGACAGGCGTACCGCTCGCTTTGCTGCTCGATGAGGCAGGCGTCGAACCCGCCGGCAAATGGTTGCTGGCCGAAGGCGCGGACTCTGCCGCGATGAGCCGCAGCATTCCGATGGAAAAGGCGTATGACGATGCAATCGTCGCGCTGTATCAGAACGGCGAGCGCATCCGGCCCGAGAACGGGTATCCCGTGCGCCTGCTGTTGCCGGGCTGGGAAGGCAACATGAACGTGAAGTGGCTCGCCCGCTTGAAAGTGACGGACGGCCCCACGCATACCAAGGATGAAACTTCCAAATATACGGATCCGATGTCCGACGGCAAGGCGCGCCAGTTCACTTTTGAGCTAGGCGTTAAATCGATCATTACGCGCCCGTCGGGAACGATGACGATGCACGGCGCCGGACTCCATGAAATCAGCGGCCTTGCGTGGAGCGGAGCGGGCCGCGTCTCGCGCGTCGAAGTTTCTACCGACGGCGGTGCTTCCTGGCGCGATGCCGCACTGCAAGGGCAGGCACTGGCCAAGAGCCTGGTGCGCTTCCGGCTACCATGGGATTGGAACGGCGCGCCGGCGCTACTGCAAAGCCGTGCCATCGATGAAAAGGGCAACGTGCAGCCGACGCGCACGATGTACAAGGCGGAGAACGCGGTCGACGGCCGCTTTCACTACAACGCGATAAACAGCTGGTCTGTGGGCGCCGACGGGAGCATCAAAAATGTCTACGCCTGAGTTTAAGTTTAAGCACGCTACGATCCTCATGGCCGCTGCGCTGCTTGGCGCGTGCGCCGCGCAGATGAACGACACCGTCGTGCCGGTGCGCGGGCCGAATCTTGGCCGCGTCGCGACGGCGCAGGAAATCCGCGCGGCAGATATCAGCATACCGCCAAGCGGGGCCGGCCTCCCCGCCGGCAGCGGCGATGCAAAGCAAGGCGCCAAAGTTTATGCGGAGAAATGCCAGGCCTGCCACGGCGAAAAGGGCATCGGCAAGCCGGCCGACGCTCTCGCCGGCGGCATCGGCAGTCTCGCCACGCCCAAGCCTGTGCGCACCGTCGGCAGCTTCTGGCCTTACGCGACTACGCTGTTCGATTACACACGCCGCGCGATGCCGCTGCAAAATCCGAAGTCGCTCACCGATGACGAGGTGTATGCCGTCAGCGCCTACGTCCTCTACGTGAACGGCATCATCGAAGAGAACGCGCAGATGAACGCGCAGACGCTGCCGCAGGTCAAGATGCCGAACCGCGACGGGTTCGTCGACTATTCACGCAAATAGACAGCCGCAGCGCGCGCTCCTCAACCCCGGCACAACAGGGGGTCGATCGCAGCCACGCCATGATCGCGCTCCTGCTCGGCGTGCAATGCGTTGGTGTGCACGGCCTTTGCGGCCACGCTGAGGCCCCAGGCAAAAGGCAGCGCAGCCAGCAGCGCAAATCCGCCGTACACCAATGCCGCGAATGTCGCGGTGCCATAACTTTTGGCGATCCATACCGTCAGCGCCGGCGGCACGACATACGCGAGCAATGCAAGGCGCCGCAGGCTCGCTGCCGCGGCATGCATGTCCGCAATGCGGAATGCAATGGGTGCAATGATTGTAGTTTTCATAATGGGCGTCCTTTGCAATAAGTTGCGGGAGCGGCGGCGAAATGTGTCTTAGCTGCCGAAATGCACTTGGTACTTGGCGCCGTTCGAGAACGCGCATACGCCGGTTCCGGTCGCCGATGCCGATAGTACGTATTCGCAATTCGCATGCATGCCGCGCCCGCCGTAAGCATTGGCAACGCCCTTGCGTGAGCCGGCAGCAGTGCTTGGCTGGCCGCCAAGCACTTCGCGGAACACGCGTCCAAAGCCGGGATAAGTATCCGGCACGCGTGTCGCCTCGCCTTGCAATTGCTCGCCCGCAACGTACAGCGTGAACGTGCCGTGGCCGGCCTGACTGTCGACGACAGTCCCTTGCAGCGCGCCCTGCTGCGCAGCCGTATCGTTTACGGGATAAAGCCGCACGTACAGACTGGCCGGCTGAGCGGGCCCCGGCAGAACAGGTCGAACCTGCGGCGCCTGCGCCGGCAACTGCGACGTATACGCGTAGACCGGCTGATGCCCGGGTTCGGATTGCAGCGGCACGACATAACAGCCCGCGATCAGGGCGGCGCATCCTGCGGCCATGCCGGCGCGCAGCAGCTTCATGTTTACTGCGGTTCCAACCTTCGTCGTCGTTTGCATAGCTGTCTCCTGTAAGAGTTGTGCTTTTCAAGCACGGGCGCACTGTGCCCGCAACCGGCCTTGGTCTCAATATCTGCTTCTAGAGTCGCACGGCTAATGCATAAAGTATCGATTTTCGATACTATTGCCGACAAAGGGGGACTGATGCGTGCAAACTATGTTTTCGAAGCTCTGAAAGCCCACTATCGGGCACGCGGGTTGACCTACCGCGACGTCGCGCGCGCGCTGAAAATTTCGGAAGCGACGATCAAGCGGATTTTTTCCGCGCGCGACTGCACGCTCGCGCGGCTCGACCAGCTATGCGGCGTCGCGCAGGTCGAGCTGGCCGATATCGCGCGCGGCGCGCCGCGCAATCAAAAGCTGCTGACGCGACTCACGACGGAGCAGGAGCAAGAGATCGTCCGGGACGTGCGATTGCTCGTGGTCGCGGTATGCACTTTGGGCAACCTGCGTTTCGAAGACATCCTCAGCACCTATGCGATCACGAAAGCGCAGTGCGTAGCGCTCCTCGCGCGCCTGGACAAGCTGGGCTTTCTCGAGCTCCAGCCCAACAACCGCTACCGCCCGCTGGTCGCGCGCACTTTTCAATGGATACCGGACGGGCCCATCATGCGCTGGACCAAGCGCCATGCCCCGGACTACTTCAATCATGCTTTCGACGGTCCCGGCGAAACGCTGCGCATGGTGAACATCCGCGTCTCGGCCGAAGCGCGCGCGACCCTGCTGGCGCGCCTCGAACAACTGGCGCAGGAATATGCCGACCAGCATACGGCGGACGCGTGGCTCCCGCTGGAGCAAACGCACGCATTGAGCCTGACGCTTGCCGTCCGCAACTGGGAACCGCCGCCTTTCATGGCGCTGCGCAAACCGGCTTCGATGCCACCGGCCGCAAAACCGCCGCACAAGTCCGGTCGCTAAAAAAAACGCCGGCATGCGCCGGCGACTCGTTATTGCATCACTCCTTGATGCGCAGCAGAGAAACCACCTCAGAAACATCTGCGAGCTCGTCGAGCGTCCAGCACAATTTGAGCAGTCGCGACACCCGCCGCGCCGGCAGCAATCCGGTATTCAGGCCGACGAACTTGCGCTCGATGTCCTTGTCGCTCGCCGGATTGCGGACGTGGCCGCGCGGATGGTCGATATTGCTCACCTTGCGCGCGCCATCTTTCATCACGACTTCGAGTCGGCACGGCACGCTTTGCGGCTGCAGCTTGTCGAGCGCCTTGTCGTGGATAACCTCGACTTTCGCCATGAGCGCGCGCAGCCGCGGATCGAACATGCGCTCCTTCGCGTAGGTCGCGGCATCCACCCAGCCATATAGCAAGGCCGCGGCGACGAGGAAGGGAATGCTGTGGTCCGCGGTTTCGCGCGTGGTCGGGTTCCACTTTTCGGGTTCGCTGCCGATTTCGCTCCACGCGAACCAGTACGTCCTGACGATGATGGCCGCGACCTGCTGCGGCTCGATCGTATCCCGGATAGCGAGCATCGCTTCGATCGGCGCCTGGCCGTGATATTCGCACGGGTAGATTTTGATCTGGCTGTCGGCCACGCGAAAGTGTCCGCCTGCCGCCGGCAGCGCAGGCCAGTCGAATTTGCCGGCGACTTCCCACAAGCCATGCTCGCCTTCGAACACCGTCGTCGGCCCGGTCATGCCGGCGGCCGCGAGATCCACCGCGAACACTGCGTTACGGCAGGCATTGCCGCCGGCGCAGCCTTTCCACATCGTAAGCTGGCCGCGGCGCACGACTTCCAGTGCCATATTCGGCGTCAGCACTAGCGCCAGCGCATTGGCGGTGCGGTCGTGATCGAGATGCATGATTTTAGCCAGCCCCGCCGCTGCCGCCGTGGCGGTATAGACGACATGGTCCCAGCCGCGGTTGCGGATGCGGTTGCCCGCGAAAAATCCGAGATAAAGCTCGTAGACGATGATCGATGCAAGCAAGAAGGTCTTGCCGTCGGTGCGCTGATGATCTGTCACGGCCAGCAATGCGGCGAATGCGTCGCTCGGATGGCCGCCGCCGCTGCCGGTCGCATCGTTCAGATCGAGATAGCGGATCATCACGCCATTGGCGAACGCCGCGAGCTCCGGCGTCGTGCGCTCGAGCGTGCCGAACACGCGCGCAGTTTTGGCCGCCCTGGCTGTTCCCGCGACTTTGCGCGCGATTACACAAGGCTCCGCAGTGTAGCCGCCGATCGCGCAAGCGATGCTGTCGATGAAGCGACGCTTGCACTCATGGATCGCTTCCGGCGTCAGGTCGTCGTACTCCAGACCGAACGTGAAATCCGTTATTTTCTTTAGCGTCGCATCCATTCGCGCCCTCTGTGCACTCAACGCAATCGCAACAATGCGTCCGCGGCAACCACGCCGCGGCCGGCCGGCCGCACCAGCAGGGGATTGATATCCATCTCCTCGATCCGGTCGCGCAACTGCCACGCCAGCTGCGAAACGGCCACCAGCGTTTGCGCGAGCGCTGCGAGATCCCCTGCAGGCCGGCCGCGCACGCCCTGCAAGATCGGCGATGCGCGCAGGTCTGAAATCATTTCGTGCGCGGTCTCGCTGTCGAAAGGCGCCAGCCGGTAAGTGACGTCTTTCAGAGTCTCCGCAAAAATTCCGCCAAGACCGAACGCGACCACCGGTCCGAATACCGAATCGTTGACGACGCCCACTATCGTTTCAATGCCGTCGGTGATCATCTCCGCTACCAGCAGACCTTCAATCTGTGCCGCAGGCGCGGCGTGCCGGACGCGCGCGAGCATGGCCCCGGCTTCGAAGGCGAGTTCCTCGCCATTGCCGATGTTGAGCTTGACGCCGCCGATTTCCGACTTGTGGGGAATATCGCGCGACACGATTTTGAGCGCTGCGGGAAACGTGACGCCCGCAATATCCGCTGCGCTGACGGGCGCCACCGGCAAGAGGCGATCGGCGGTTACCGGGATTCTCCACGCCTGTAGCAGCTCTTTGCTCTCGTGCTCGCTCAAGGTGCCCGCGGCATAAGCCTTTACCGCTGGAGATTTCGCGCCCAGCACCGCACGCTGACGAATTTTTCCCCGCGCGCTCTGATAGGCAGAGAGCAGATGCATGGCCCTGGCGACGCGCGTCGGCGAGGAAAATATGGGGATGCCCGCTTTTTCGAGGATCTCCGTGCCGCCACCCGTCGTCTCTCTCGGCACAGATAGGAAAGTAAATACGGGTTTGCGGTGCTTCTGCACCGCTTCAGCAAGCACCGTTGCGCCGTTGCGCGCCTGTTCGCCGGTCGTGGTGGCGAACAAAACGCCCAGTTGATGCACCGCGGGGTCGGTTAGCAAGGCATCGACGGCATCGCGGAATCGCGGTGTGTTGGCGTTGGTGATGAAGCCGGCTGCATAGTCGACGGGATTTTCGAGCGAGGCCGTATCCGGCAGCACTTTGTGCAAGAGCGCGAGCGTGTCCGGGGCGAGCACCGACAAGTGGATGCCGTACTGATCAGCAGCGTCCGAGAATACGACGGCCGAGCCGCCCGAACCGCCCATGATCGCAGCGCCTTCTCCGGCTGGACGATCGCCGTACGCGAGCAGGCATTGGATGGCATCGATCGCGTCTTCCATCTCCTGCACCTCGATGACGCCGCATTGCCGGAACGCGGCTCGATAGATGTCGTACGACCCTGTCATGTTCGCCGTATGCGATGCCGCGGCTTTGACGCCCTGCCGCGTATTGCCCGCTTTCCAGACGACGATGGGCTTGCCGGCCGCGAGCGCCCGCTCAGCGGCCGCCACGAATCGGCGGCCGTCGCTCACGCCTTCGAGGTACATGAGAATCAGCCGCGTGCCGGGATCATCGACCATCGCCTCCAGGAGCTCGGGCGCCGACAAATCGCTTTCGCTGCCGCTGGCGACGACCTGCCGAAATCCTATGCCCGCCGTGGCGCAACGCACGACGAGACTGTTGCCGAATCCGCCGCTTTGTATGATCGCCGACACGCCCCCCGGCGTTAACAGCGGCGGGCGCGCAAGACTGCCGAATGCTGCATACGCCCGCGTGTGTACGTTGACGAGGCCGAGGCAATTGGGACCGATAATCCTTACGCCATGCTCGCGCGCGGCGCTCAGCATGCGCGCCTCCCGCGCCTGACCTTCGGGACCGGATTCACGGAAGCCGCCGCCGAGCACGACGGCAAAGCGCACGCCGTGGCGGCCGCATTCCGCGACCATGTCGGGCACGAGCGCAGCGGGCAACGCGATCACCGCGATATCGCACGGCGAAGGCACTTCTTTGATCGCGGCAAAACAGCGCAAGCCCGCCAGCTCCTGATACTTCGGATTGACCGGGTAGACGCCGCCCTTATAGCCGTACTCCTGCAAGGCGCGCACGGTCTGCGCACCGGGGCGGTTGGCTTCAGGGCTCGCGCCGATCACTGCGATTGCGCGCGGGTTGAACAGAAACTCGAAATTGCTCACTGCACCCACCTCACATTGCAACTATATTGGATATGAGTGACCTCATGCCCCCATCCCCATCCCGGCCTTCCCCTTGAAGAGGAAGAGACTCATTACTGCACGTTCATTTGTCTTTGATCTGCGGCGTACGCCGTTCGCGCCACGCGTCGTGGCTTTCTTTCTTGTCTTCCGTGCCCTCCAGCGTGGTGAACCGGTAAAGGTCCATCAGGGCGGAGTCGGTCAGGTGCGGCATGTTGATGCCCTGGTTCAGCGATTCCTTGGTGAGGCGGCTGGCGAGCGGCGGATAGCCGGCGATCTGGTCCGCGATCTCCATGGCCTTCGCCATTAAATCCACATGCGGCACGACCCATTGCGCCAGACCGATGCGGCCGGCTTCGTCGGCTTTCAGCGGGAAGCCCATGCCCAGGCGCATAGCGTTGCCCTTGCCCACCCAGCGTGCGAGCCGCACCAGCGCCGCCTGTGCGGGAATAATGCCGAGCTTGACCTGAGTGAGTCGCCATTCGGCGCGCTCGGAAGCGACGATCAGGTCGCAGCAGTACGTCACGATGGCGCCTATGCCTATTGCGTAGCCATTGACGGCGCAGATAATCGGCTTGGGAAAATCGTCGATTGTTTTGAACGCATGAAAGCGCCGGTTAGGCAGGTTGCGGATGAAGTCGGCGACGGAGTTCAGCACGTGGGTGTTCGGGTCTTTGAGGTTAGCGCCCGCGCAGAATGCGCCGCCCGCCTCGTCGCCGGTCATGATCACGCAGCGGATGGCGGGGTCATCCTCGAGAGCACGCAGACCCTCGCGCAGCTCCGCATAAAAATCCTCGCACCAGGCGTTGCGCGCGTCCGCACGGCTCAACGTCAGCACGCCGACGTGCCCGCGTTTGTCACAAAGTATAGGCATACGATCCCTCTATCAAATTTAATGCGGCAAAGCCAACACCGCCTTCAATCGGCACGCATGCCGACAGCCTTGATCACCTTGCTGTTCTGCGCGAGCTCGCGCTTGATTAATTCGCCGAATTCTTTGGGCGAGCTGCCGACGATGTCGGTGCCGGCGGCGGCAAACCGCTCCTGCGCATATGGCGTCTTCAGCACTTCGCCCACCTGCTTGTAGAGCTTGTCGATGATCGCCGGCGGCGTGCCGCCAGGCGCGAGCAGCCCCTGCCATGGCGCCGTGTTGAAATCCTTAACGCCGGCTTCCGCCAATGTTGGCACTTCGGGCAAATAGGGCACGCGCTCCCTGCCGGAAGTACCCAGCACTTTGACCTTGCCGCCTTTGATGTACGGCATCACGGTCGGTGGCGTCGTAAAAATCAATTGCACCTCGCCCGACACCATTGCCGTCAGCGCCGGCGCCCCACCCTTGAACGGCACCGATACCATCTGCGTGTTCGTCAGAATCTTGAAAAGCTCGGCGGCCAGCGCGCCTGAGCTGCTGGGCGTGGCGAGCGCAACATTCAGCTCGTTCGGCCGCGCTTTGGCGAGCGCAATCAATTCCTGCACCGTATTGGCTTTGACCGACGCGTTGATCGCGAGCAGCAGCGGCTGCGATCCCGCCATCGTGACCGGCGCAAAATCCTTGTAGACATCGTATGGCACCTTGCGATAAATGAAAGGCACGATGGTGTGCGCGGCGTACGTGAAAAGCAGCGTATAGCCATCCGGTGGCGCGTGCGCGACGATTTCATTGCCGAGTATGCCGCCGGCGCCCGCGCGATTGTCGATCACTATAACGGCGCCAAGACCTTCACCCATTTTACTTGTGACGATGCGCGCGATGATGTCCGTGCCGCCCCCCGCGGCGACCGGCACGATGACTCTGATCGGCTTGTCCGGATAGTGCGCGGCAGCTTGCTGAGCGTGAGCCGCTGCAGCGAACGACAACACGCAAGCCAGCGCCGTAGTGTGGAAAACGATTTTCATCCGTGTGACTCTGCGTTTGAATCTGCGTTCTGCGGCTGATCGTAAAAAATTCGGGGTCATTCCGGCTTGATGCCCGCAGATTTAATTACCTTTGCCCATTTCGGCAATTCAACCTTCACGAGATCGCCGAGTTCCTGCGGCGTGCCCGGCGTCGCATCGAGCCCCTGCGCCTCCATCACCGCTTTGGTATCCGGGATTGCCAGTGCCTGCCGCACCAGTTGATTGAGCCGCGCAACAATAGCGGCGGGCGTGCCCGCCGGCGCAAAAAGCGCATTCCAGGCCGTGACTTCATAGCCGGGCACGCCGGATTCAGCCACGGTCGGTGCGTCGGGCACGAAGCTCGATCGTTTCGCGCCGGTCACACCGAGCAGAATCAGCTTCTTTGTCTGCACGTGCGGCAGGACAGAAGTGCTGCCGAACATGAGCGCGACCTGGCCGCCGACGAGATCGATGATAGAAGGCCCGCTGCCTTTGTATGGGATGTGGATCATGCGCGTGCCCGTCATCGACTTGAACAATTCGCCGGCCAGGTGGGTGCCGCTGCCGACACCGACGGATGCGTAAGTCAACTCATCGGGCTTGGCTTTGGCCAGCGCAATCAACTGCCGCACCGAACGCGCTTGCGTCGACGGATGCACGACGAGAAAAAACATGTAAGCGGTCAGCTTCGAGATCGGCTCGAAGTCTTTGACCGGATCGTAGTTCACTTGCTTTTGCAGGCTCGGATTAATGACCATGCTGCTCTGCATGGCGAGCAGCGTGTAGCCGTCCGGCGGCGCCTTCGCCACAATTTCCACGCCGAGATTGCCGCCCGCGCCGGGCCGGTTGTCGACGTAGACCGACTGGCCAAGCTCTATCGTCATGGTGCGCGCGAGCGCACGCGCTACCAGATCGAGCGAGCCGCCGGGACTGAAAGGGTCGACGATGCGCACCGGCTTCGTCGGGTAGGTTTGTGCGCCGGCGCAGCAACTACTCAGCGCAGCCATAACTGCGACGGCGCGCATGATGCGCCGCTTCATTCGTTCTGTTCTTTTTTGTCAGGCCCGCGCACGATCAAAGCGTCCACCACGCGACTGCCTGCGCCGGCCTGCATGACGACCAGCGGATTGATGTCGACTTCGGCGATGTCGTCGCGGAAATCATGGGCGAACCACGACAGCCGCACGATGAGATTGCATACCGACTCGATATCGCGCGGCAGCATGCCGCGCACGCCGTCAAGCAGCTTGCGCCCGCGCAATCCATCTATCATCGCACGCGCGGTCCCGGGCGTGACCGGCGCGATGCCGTAGCTGACGTCGCGCAACACTTCAATATGGATACCGCCCAAACCTGCAACAACGACCGGGCCGAACACCGGATCGCTGATGACACCGAGCATCATCTCGACGCCCGGCGGCACCATCTCCTGCACCAGCACGCCGTTGATGCGTGCGTTCGGCGCATAGCTCGCCGCGGCCGCCACGACTTCCGCATAGCCGTTGTGCACCGCTTCATCACCCTGCAAGCCGAGTTTGACTGCGCCCGCATCCGTCTTGTGCGGGATATCGGCGGAATCGATCTTGAGCGCGACGCTGCCACCGATTTCGCGCGCGAATCGAACAGCTTCGTCGGCATTGCGCGCGAGCTGCTCGCGTGTAACGGGAAACCCGTAATCAGCCAACACATCCTTTGCTTCGCGCTCCGTTAACGCGCCGCTTGTGCGGCCGAGTTTGGCGCGCGCCGCCGGCATCGCGATACCGGCCGGCCGCTGCGGAACGTCGGCGCCCTGCTTGCGCAACGCGGCACGCTGCCCGAAGTCCGCCGCCGCGCGTATCGCACGCAGGCACGGGAGCGCATCGCGGTAAACCGGCACGCCGGACGCAATTAATTCTTCGGCCGTCGGCTGTGCGTCGTCGGTGCACGCGCCGACCCAGATCATGGCGGCAGGCTTCGCGCAGTTGCGCACGAACTCGACGCCGGTTTCGATCTGCGCGCGCGTGACGAACGCGAAAATCGGCGCAATAGCATCGATGTTCGGATCGTCGACGATGGCGTTGAGTGCGCGGCTGAACATCGCCGGCTCGCCGGTCGCAAGAGAAGTCAGATCGCTCGGGTTCAGGATCTTGCTGCCGTAGCCCGGCAACAGGCTCGTCAGCACGCTCTGCGTCGCCGGCGAATATTCGGCCCACTCGATGCCCTGGTCTGCGCCCATGTCGGCAAGGTGCACGATATTGCCGCCCGTCGCGGCGACCGATGCGGTACGCCGGCCTTTGGGCCAGCGCCGCTTGCGCAGGAGTATCGCCGTCTCGTAAAGCTCGTTGCAGGTGTTCACGCCGATCAGGCCGTGCTGCCTGAACGCGGCCTGATAAATGTCATCGACGCCCGCGATGGCGCCGGTATGCGACGATGCCGCGCGGCTGCCCGCTTCCGTGCGGCCGAGCTTCAATACGACGATTGGCTTTTCGAGTTCGAGCGCCTCGCGCGCGACGGCGGCCAGTTTGGCGCCGTCCTTGAAGCCCTCGATCGCCATCAGGATGATGTCGGTCGTGTCGGAACGCAGCATGAAGCGCGCGAAGTCGAGCGTATCGAGATCGGCCTCATTGCCGCAGCTCGTTTCATAGCTGACGCCGAGGCCGGCCATTTGCGCCCGCCACATGACCGTGATCTGGCCGAGCCCGCCGCTGTGGCTGATGACACCGACGTTGCCCCTGGCACCCCGCGCGCGGCCGATGGCGCCGGTCGACGTCATTGCGAAGTTGTCGACGAAGTTGATCAGCCCGTTGCAGTTGGGGCCCATGATGCGCATGCCGGAAGCGCGCGCGAACGCGATGAGCCGCGCCTGGCGCTCGCGGCCTTCGGGCGTGCCGGTTTCGGCGAATCCCGCCGTATAGACAGTCGCGAACGGCACGCCGCGCGCGGCGCAATCCGCGAGGACGTCGAACACGCGCTCCGTGGCGACAATAATGCCGACATGATCGGGCGTATCGGGCAAATCCTTAATGCTGGGATAGCATGCCAGCCCGTAGATTTCTTTAAGTCGCGGATTGACCGGGTAGACTTTCCCCTGGTAGCCGAACTTGAGCATCGCGCGGAACACGCGGCCGCCGAAGTTCGTCGGATGATCGGTGGCGCCGACCAGCGCGACAGAGCGCGGCGCGAAGAGACGCGTCAGGTCGGTGTTGATTTCGGTCGTTGCGGCGGCGTCCACTGTCTCAGGCACTCCGCTCAGGCGGCCAGGCCACTGGCGGTGCCCACCATGGTCTTGACGCCCTGCTGACTCTCGCACCAGAACTCAACGGTGATGCGCGTATGCGCGCCTTCAGCGTCCTTGCTTTTGACGAGACCATGCATCGTCAACGTATCTCCGGCGAGCACCGGCTTGATGAATGACGCGTTGATCCTGCCGCCGCGCACGAATCCCTCGCCAAGCAAATCGACCATCATCTGCGACACGTAAGCAGTCGACATCAGGCCCTGCGCGAGCGGCGCCGCAAAGCCTTTTTGCTTCGCCCATTCGGCATCGGTATGGATGGACTTCGGACGCACGCCCGAATAGCAGTCGATCTGGCGCTGCGCGACAGGCTTCACGCGCGGCGTCAACTCTGCGCCGACCGTGATTTCGGACGCTGCATTAAGCGACATGGCGCTCTCCCCTGAACAGCATCTGCGTGAATTGCCCGCGAACGAGCACCGTTCCCGCTTCCTCATCCTTGGTCGCGAATTCAGTCACCATGTAATAGCGTCCGCGCTTCTCGAATTTGTCGATGACTTTGCCGTACGAGCGCACGCGCATGCCGGCGCGGATCGGCTCGACGAACTCGAACTGCATCTTGGCATGCAGCCCGGCCGGAATGATGTAGCGGCTGTGGCGCATCATGAGCGCCTGGTTGCCGAGCATGACCGGATGCGCGATGGGGCCGCCGTACGGCGAGTCGTCGAAATACCACGGGTGATGGTCGTCCACGGCGAACGCGAACGTCTCGATGTCTTCCGGCTTGATCAGGAAATCGTCGGACTTGAACTCCTCGCCGACCTGCACGATGTCGTAGGTAATCGTTTTGAATTCGGTCATGCGCCCGCTCCGCGTTCCACCTAGTAAGACATGAACTGCGCGCCGTTGACGTGCATGATCTGGCCCGACACGAACGCCCCGCTGTCGCCGGCGAGGTAAACGCAGGCGGTGGCGATGTCGTCGACGCGCCCTATGCGCTTCATCGGGATCTGCGCGAGGCGCATTTCGCGCCAGTTCTTCGGATACTGGCTCCAGTCGCGCGATGTCTCTATCGAGCCGGGCGATACCGTGTTGGCGGTGATGCCGTCTGCCGCGAATTCAATGGCGACCGCTTTCGAAAACGCGTGCACACCCGCTTTGCACACGATGTTGTGCGCGCGGCCGGGGATATGGCCCTGGAACCCGTCTTCGCCGGAAATATGAATGATGCGCCCCCATTTGGCCTTCTGCATGGCGGGCAGCACAGCGCGGGCGAGATAGAACGCCGAGCTCAGGTTCGACTTCAGCGTCTTGTCCCAGTCCTCCAGCGAGATGTCGAAGAACGGCTGGTGCAGCCTGACCGACACATTGGATACGGCGATGTCGACACCGCCGAATTTATCCTGGGCTTTCTTGACCATGTCGGCAACCGCCTGCGCATCGCCGACGTCCGCAAGGCACGCCAGCCCGCGCGAGCCTAATGCCTCGATTTCCTTGACGACGTTATCGATGGCCTCCTGCTTGCGATGCCCGTTGACGACGACGTTGGCGCCCGCGCGCGCGAAATGCAGCGCAATAGCGCGGCCGATGTTCTGACCCGAGCCGGTGACGATCGCGGTGCGGCCGGCGAGCGGTTTGCCCGGATCGGCAATCATTCCCTCCATGAGTGGCACTGGCATCTCCTCTAAGCAATGCGACTAAACACCCGCTGCAGCGGGCCAATCAACTTTTGGGCTTGCTCATTTTCTGGCGAGCGAACTGCACGATGCCCGGCAAGATCGAAATGAACACGATGCCGAGTATGAAAGCGGTCAGGTTGTCCTTGACGAACGGCAGGTTGCCGAAATAGTAGCCGCCGTAGACGAAAAATCCGATCCAGAACACGCCGCCCGCGAAGCTGTAGGCCATGAAGCGCGGATAGTGCATGCGACCGATACCGGCGACGAACGGCGCGAACGTGCGGATGATGGGGAGAAAACGCGCGAGGACGATGGTCTTGCCGCCGTGCTTCTCGTAGAAGCGCTGCGTCTTGTGCAGATGCTCGGGGTTCAGCAGGCGCGAGCGCTGGCGCTTGAACATGCGCGGCCCGAAGTAGCGTCCTATCCAGTAGTTGGTATTGTCGCCGCCAAACGCAGCAACGAGCAGCACGACGAACAGGCCGTGCACGTCGAGCGAGCCGTTCGCGGCCATGGTGCCGCTGACGAACAGCAGCGAATCACCGGGCAGAAAAGGCGTGACGACGAGGCCGGTCTCGCAATAGATGATCAGGAACAGGATCAGGTAGACCCACGCGCCGTAGGTCTGGATCAACACCTTGAGATGCTGGTCGAGATGCAGAACGATATCGAAAAACTGCGCGAGCAACTCCACGGATGCGCCTGGCGTGAGTTAATGTAGTTCCCTCCCCTTCAAGGGGAGGGTTAGGGTGGGGATGGGGGAGCAGCGAACACTACCCCATCCCCCTCCCTGCCTCCCCCTTGAAGGGGAGGAGGATTTCAGCAACACATCAGCCTGCAGTCTGCGCTAAATCGCCGCGCCGACTTCGTTCTTCTTGTCCGGCTTGACCAGGTCTTTGCGCGACACGCCGAGCCACATCACGAGCGGGCTTGCCACCAGCACGGACGAATAGATGCCGAAGCAGATGCCGATGGTCAGCGCGAGCGCGAAGTAATGCAGCGTCTCGCCGCCGAAAATGAGCATGGACGTCACCATCAGCTGCGTACAGCCGTGGGTGATGATGGTGCGCGAAATCGTGCGCGTGATCGCATTGTCGATTACGGTCGTCACGCTGGCGCTGCGCATCTTGCGGAAATTCTCGCGTATCCGGTCGAACACGACGACCGACTCGTTGACCGAGTAGCCCAGGATCGCCAATACCGCGGCGAGCACCGTCAGCGAGAACTCCCACTGGAATATGGAGAAAAACCCGAGGATGATGACGACGTCGTGCAGGTTCGCAATGATCGCGGCGAGGCCGAACTTCCATTCGAACCGCATCGCCAGATACAAGACGATGCCGATGGAGACGAACAGCAGCGCGAGCCCGCCATTCTCGACCAGCTCCTTGCCGACCTGCGGTCCGACGAACTCGACGCGCCGCACCTCCGCGGTGGCGTCTTGCTTGCTCAGCTCATCGCGCACTTGCTCAGACAGCTTCGCGCTGCTCTGTCCCTGCTTGACGGGCAGCCGGATCAGCACGTCGAGCGAGGTGCCGAAATTTTGCACCGCCGCATCGGCGAAGCCGAGCCTGGTCATGGTGTCGCGGATCTTGTTGACGTCGGGCGCCTGCGCGTAATGCACCTCCATCACAGTGCCGCCCGTGAAGTCGACGCCGAAATTGAGCCCCCTGGTCGCCAGCGAGCCCACCGCGATGAGAAACGTGATGATCGATATCACGTTGAACACCAGCGCGTGGCGCATGAACGGGATGTCGTGCTTGATCCGGAAGAATTCCATCTATTGTCGCTTCCTCATTTCAACTGATGCCGTTGGCGGAGCCTAGCGCCGGGCGGGCGCCGGCTGTTTCGCTTCCGCCCCGCCCTTCCAGACCGAGCCGATCGAAATACTGTCGAGCTTGCGGCGCCTGCCGTAATAGAGATTGACGATGCTGCGCGACACGACGACCGCGCTGAATATCGACGTCAGGATGCCGAGGCACAGCACGACCGCAAACCCCTTGACCGGGCCGGAGCCGAACGCGAACAGCGCCAGCCCGCCGATCAGCGTCGTGATGTTGGAATCGAGAATGGTGCCCCACGCGCGCTCGTAGCCGGCATGGATGGCCGCCTGCGGCGTGTTGCCGTTGCGCAGTTCCTCGCGAATGCGCTCGTTGATAAGCACGTTGGCGTCGATCGCCATGCCGACCGTCAAGGCAATGCCGGCCATGCCGGGCAGCGTCAACGTGGCCTGCAGCATGGATAGCAGCGAAATCAGGAACAGCACGTTGATCGCGAGCGCCACCACCGAAATCACGCCGAAGATATGGTAGTACGCGACCATGAACAGGGCGATCAGCGTGAAGCCTATCCATGTCGAATGGAAACCGATCTTGATGTTGTCGGCGCCGAGGCTGGGGCCGACCGTGCGCTCTTCGATGATGTCCATCGGCGCCGCCAGCGAGCCAGCGCGCAGCAGGAGCGCCAGGTCATTGGCTTCGCGCGTCGTCATGCGGCCGGAGATCTGGAAGCGCCCGCCGAGCTCGGACTGGATGACGGGCGCGGTGATGACTTCGGGTTTGCCTTTTTCGATGAGCAGCACCGCCATGCGGCGCTTGACCGCCTCGCGCGTAGTGTCGCGCATGATGCGCGCGCCCTGGCCGTCGAGCTCGACGGTGACGATAGGCTCGCCTGACTGGTTATCGAAGCTCGGGGCCGCATTGGTCAGGCGCTCGCCGGTGACGATGACGTTCTTTGACAGCAGCAGCGGCTCATTGATCTTGCCGTGGCGATCGACGAAGTATTCCATGCCGAACGGCACCTGCCCTTTTTGCGCGTCCGCGATCTTCTGCGGGTCGTAGTCGCGGCCGGCGGGGTCGCTCGCGTGAGCATCCACCAGGCGCAATTCGAGGCTCGCGGTGCGGCCAAGCAATTCTTTCGCGCGCGCCGTGTCCTGCACGCCGGGCAGCTGCACGACGATGCGGTCAGCGCCCTGCTGCTGAATGATGGGCTCCGCAACGCCCAGCTCATTGACGCGATTGCGCAGCGTCGCGATGTTCTGCTGCAGCGCCAGGTCCTGCGTGCGCTTCAGCTCCTCGGGTTTCAGCGTCGCCACGAGGCGGAATTCGCCGCCCTGCTCCTGGTCGCTCAGGGCGAGCTCCTGGGCGGCCGTTTCGATTTCCTTGCGTGCCTTGTCGCGCGCGGCCGCTTCGCGGAATTTGATCTGCAAAACCTGGCCTTCGCGCACTATGCCCGTATAGGCGATGCGCTTATCGCGCAGCAGGCCGCGTATGCTGCTGGCGCTGCCGTCGAGTTTCTTCGTCACCGCGGACGGCATGTCGACTTGCAGCAGGAAGTGCACGCCGCCGCGCAGGTCGAGCCCGAGGTACATGGGCAGCGCGCCGATCGCGCTCAAAGCGCGCGGGCTGCGCGACACGAGGTTGAGAGCGACGACAAAATCTTCGCCCAGCTCCTTCTGCACGACGTCTTTCGCTTTCAGCTGCGTATCGGTATCGGCAAAACGCACTTTGAGCGATACCGCGTCGAGCGCGATGCCGCCATTCGCGATGTTGGCGTCTTTGAGCACCCCCTCGACGCGTTTCTGCAGGTCTGCATCGACCTTTTGCGTCGATTTGGCGGCCGAAACCTGGATGGCGGGCACTTCACCGAAAAAATTCGGCAGCGTGTAGACCACGCCGATCAGCAGCGTGAAGCCGACCAGCAGGTTGATCCAGAGCGGGTAGCGGTTCATGGCTAGCGCGTAATGGGTGATGCGTTATGAGCGATGGGCAAACTCATTACTGCGAAACGGCCCCCATTACTCATTACCCATTGCCCATTGCTCATTGCCCGTTGCTCATTGCCCATTAATCAACGCCTTTCACCGTGCCCTTGGGCAGCACGAGCTGCACGGCGGGACGCTGCACCTTGATTTCGATCTTGTCGGCGATTTCTATCGTCACGTAGTTATCCGCAACGCGGGTCACTTTGCCGAGCACCCCGCCGGCGGCGATTACTTCATCGCCTTTTTGCAGCGCGTCGACCATCGCCTTGTGCTCTTTCGCGCGCTTCATCTGCGGGCGAATCATTACAAAATACAATACGACAAACATCAGGATGATGGGCAGCATCGACATGATGTCCATGCCGCCAGGGGCCGCCGTCTGCGCCCACGCTTCATTGATAAACACGGTATCAGCTCCTCAGGTGCGGCAATGACCGGGCCGCGACCGGTAAAAAGGTGCGTATTCTAGCATGAGGCACTACGTAGTTGCCTGAATTCCACAATGAAATCAGCGAGCCGCCCGCGCTTTATTGCTTCGCGCAGGCCCTGCATCAATTCCAGGTAGTAATACAGGTTGTGCCAGGTATTGAGCCGCGCGCCGAGGATTTCATTCACTTTCTGCAAATGGTGCAGATAAGCGCGCGTGAAATTGCGGCACGTATAGCAACCGCAGGCCTCGTCGAGCGGGCGCACGTCGTCGCGGTATTGCGCATTTCTAAGCTTGATGGTGCCGCTGCGCGTGTAGATCCAGCCGTTGCGCGCATTGCGCGTCGGCAGCACGCAGTCGAACATGTCGATGCCCGCCTCGACTGCCGCGACGATGTCCTCCGGCGTGCCGACACCCATCAGATAACGCGGCTTGTCGGCCGGCAGGCGCGGCGCTGTGTGCGCCAGGATGCGCCGCATGTCTTCTTTGGGCTCGCCGACCGACAGGCCGCCGATCGCATAGCCGTCGAAACCGATGCCGGTCAATCCGGCGAGCGAGCGGTCGCGCAGATCTTCATGCATGCCGCCCTGCACGATGCCGAACAATGCGTTGATATTTCCTGCCGCGGCGCTCGCGCCGGCGTTAAACGCCCGCTTCGAGCGTTCTGCCCAGCGCAGCGATAGCTCCATCGACTCCCGCGCCTGCGTGACGTCGGCCGGGTAAGGCGTGCATTCGTCGAAGACCATGACGACGTCGCTGTTGAGCACGCGCTGTATGCGCATCGATTCTTCGGGCGTGAGAAAGCACGCGTCGCCGTTGACCGGCGATTGGAACGTGACGCCCTCTTCGCTGATCTTGCGCATCTCGCCGAGGCTGAACACCTGGAAGCCGCCGGAGTCGGTGAGTAGCGGCCCGGCCCAGCCCATGAAACGATGCAGGCCGCCGTGCGCGGCGATCACTTCGAGCCCGGGCCGCAGCCACAGGTGAAACGTATTGCCGAGCACGATCTGCGCGCCGATGTCCGTCAGCTCGGCCGGGCTCATCGCCTTGACCGTCCCGTACGTGCCCACCGGCATGAACGCCGGGGTGTCGACGATGCCGTGAGCGAGCTTGAGCGTCCCGCCACGCGCGGCGCCGTCCGTCGCGGTTACGTTAAATTCCACTACGCGCGCAACTTCTCGAGCGCGCGCCGCATGCCGTCGGGCATGGCCAGCGGCCGGTGCGTCACGCGGTCGCAGCACACGTGCACGAAGTGGCCTTGCGCCGCGGCCAGCTCTTCATCGTTGCGGAAAACGCCGATTTCAAAACGCACGCTGCTCGTGCCGAGGTGAGCGGCGCGCAGACCGCAATGCACCTTGTCGGGAAATGAAATCGGGCTGAAGTACTGGCAGCCGGTCTCGACCACGAGGCAGACCGGGCCCGTGTCCATGCTCAGGATTTTTTCGCGCAGCATGTATGCGTTGACCGCCGTGTCGAAAAAGGAATAGTAGTTGACGTTGTTGACGTGATTGTACGCGTCGTTGTCGAGCCAGCGCGTAGTGATCTGGGTGAAATGCGGGAAGCTCGCGCGTGCGGGAGGCCGGGCTTTGCTCATTGCGGCAGCGGGTGCGGTGACGGGAACGGACGGGTATTATCCCTGCAGTAACGCGCAGGCGCCAGAGCCGCCTGCGCAAATCGGAGGAAAGCCATGACTGATCCATTTACCGTACGCCCGGCGGCACGCGCCGACGTTCCCGTGATCCTCGGCATGATAAAAGAACTCGCCGACTACGAGCACCTCACGCACCTCTGCACGGCGACCAGCGCGCAGCTCGAAGACGAGCTGTTCGGCCCGAACGCGACTGCCGAAGCGCTGATTGCAGAATCCGCCGGCACCGCCGCCGGCTACGCGATTTACTTTCACAATTTATCGACCTTTCTCGGCCGCAAGGGCCTTTACCTCGAAGACCTTTACGTGCGCCCGGCGCTACGCTACCGCGGTTGCGGACGTACGTTGCTGATCGCCGTCGCGCGCATCGCGGCGCAACGAGGCTGCGCGCGCTTCGAATGGATGGCGCTGGACTGGAACACGCCCGCGATCGACTTCTACGAAAAACTCGGCGCGCAACAGATGCGTGAATGGCGGTTAATTCGGGTGACGGGCGATGCGTTGCAGAAACTCGCCGACATGCGCTGAGCGCTGCCGCTTAGGCGCACCGCTCGAGCAGCATCGCATCGCCATAGCTGAAGAACCTGTATTGCTTGCGCACCGCGTGCGCGTACGCGTGCCGGATATTGTCCGTGCCGGCGAACGCCGACACCAGCATCATCAGGGTCGAGCGCGGCAGATGAAAATT
>JANYDM010000072.1 GCA_025363575.1 Betaproteobacteria bacterium
CATGCGGTCCAGGAAAAAACGGATGTTCTCCGCGTCGGGCCCGGCCACCGAGCCTGAGTCAACCAGTTCTCTGAGCACCACCAGTTCGCGTCCCAGCGCAATGCCGCCTATGCTGTCGAGCACCGTATAGTAAGTCATGAATATAACGGTGGACACTCGGGCAGCCCATGCGAGAGGTCTCCACTGCGCGACCGGATCATGATTGAAAGTATCGGTCAGCAGCAACAGGCCGAATGACACCACCACCACGAGGGGTGTCTGCATCATATGCAGCAGGAACCACCAGTCCGGTCCGAGGTAGGCGATCGCGTTGAAGTAAGGGTCGCCGGCCTGCGGATGCGAGAGGAAACTCGTCATGCCGGGCTTGAGCGTGAAGTGCGCGGGGTGGAAGAGCTCTATCGCCGCGAGCAGGAGAGGCGCGACGACGAGACTCAGGATGGCCAGACTGCGATTTGGAGGATTCACCACGATTCTCTCCCTGACTGCTTGAACTGCCGCAGGCTTCCGTGTTCTGGCGGTTGCCGGATTGCCCAGTGCTCTCGCGCGCGAACCGGGCAGCTACTTCGGCCGGAAAAACTGCGCGAGCGAGCGCTCGTCCGTGCGCGCCTGATAACCGATGTTTTTCTTCATCGCCCACGTCACGAGCTGATGATGCAGCGGGATTATGGCGACATCCGCGGCGGCGGCTTTGCCCGCTTCGCTCGCGATAGCTTCGCGTTTATTGTCGTCGACGGTGTCGAGCGCCTGTTCGACCAGCTTGTCGACCTTTGGATTGGAGTAGTGCGCCCAGTTCCAGGCGCCGTTGCCTTTGTCGACGTCGGGCGTCATCAAAAGAGCACGTAACGCGAGGTCCACCGCGTAAGAACCCCAACCGAGCATGGCGAAGCTGAACTGCTGGTCGCGCGCCTTCGTCAGGTAGACGTTGAATGGCATGGTCTCGACCGTGCATTTGATGCCGACGCGCGACAGCATCTGCGCGACGCCCTGCGCGATTTGATCGTCATTGATATAACGATCGCTGGGAGCGGACACCTTCATGCCGAAGCCTTGCGGATAGCCGGCCTCGGCCAGCAGTTTTTTCGCGCCTTCCGGATCGAATGCTTCCGGCTTCAGATCCTTGTGATGCCCGAAGATCTGCGGCGAAACGACGCCGGCGGCCGGCACCGCCATGTTGTCCATCCCGCGTTCGACGAGCGCCTTGCGGTTGATCGCTTTCGAGATGGCGCGCCGCACGCGCACGTCCATGAACGGATTTTTGCCGAGCGGCTTGCCCTCATGGTCCGTCAGAAAAGGGGGCTGGGTGCGGTACTGGTCCATATGAAAGAATATGGTGCGCCATGATACCGTCTGCTCGATGCGCAGGTTCGCATCCGCCTTCAGGCGCGCAAGATCCGACGGCGGCACGTTTTCGATGACGTCTATATCGCCGGACAGCAGCGCGGCCGTGCGTGCGGGATCGTTGGACATCATGCGAAAGGTGACCTTTTCCCACGCCGGCTTCGCCTCCCAGTAGCCTTCGAAACGCGTGAGCTCGACGCGGTCGCCGCGCGACCAGCGCACGAATTTATAAGGGCCCGTGCCGATCATCGCTTTGCCGCTGTCGAAGTCTGCCGGCGTTGCGTTGAAGGCGGCCTTTTTGGATACGATCATGATCGCGTTCAGGTCCTGCGGCATCGCGCCGTATGGCGTGGCCGTCTTGAGACGGATCGTGTAGGGATCGACGATCTGCTTGGAGACGATGCGGCGCACGTAAACCGCGAACCCGCCGGGACTGCCGGCAATGGACAGGGGGCGCACGAGCGAGTAGGCGACATCGTCTGCGGTAAATTCGCTGCCGTCGTGAAATTTCACGCCTTTGCGCAATTTGAATTCCCACGTGGTGGGGTCGATCGCGCGCCAAGAAGTTGCGAGGCCGGGGATGATGCGTGCTTTTTCATCCACCCGCGTCAGCGCGTCGAACACATTCCAGCCGATGGCGACGTTGTGCTGCACGGCGACGTAATGCGGATCGAGCGATGTGACATCGGCGCTGATGCCTATGCTGAGGTCCGCGGCGCCAGCCGCGCTGGCGAAGAGCAGCAGGCCTGCGATGGCGCGCGCGATTTGTTGCGAGACAAAGGCGATCCAGCGGTTCATTGTTGCTCCTGATTGCGTCGTGCGTCGTACGCCGCGAGTAATGAAATTCTACTTTGATTGCCGCGGCCCTGCGCGATCTTCTCGATATGTGATCGCGTGTGTTGACACGCGGCCGCGCTCATGGCTGAACGCGCGGAGCGCACGGCTTACAGATCGCGTTCTGCGGCGGTCGCGAGCACTGTATCGAGTTCCGCCATCGGCGGCAGGCAGGTTACCCCGCGGCACACCCACGCTTTAAGACCGCCACCGGCGGGCTTTTCCAGCGCTGACGGCAGCCCGGTGGTCGCCGGTGCGATCGCCAGCGTCAGCACGTGCGGCAGATAGCGCGCGTCGAGCGCGCGACGCCAAGCCATGGCGTCACCGTTGCCGCTCAATACTATCAGGGTGGGCGGCATCAACTGCTCGTCGAGCGCGCTGCGCAATGTGCCATGCGCGGCCGGCTGCTGTTCCAGCAGCGGCTTGAATGCCTGCACGGTGCGGCGCGCGGCTTCGCAGTAAGCAGGCTCGCCGAGCACGTGGCCTAGCCGGTCGAGCGCGAGCGCAGCCACGCTATTGCCCGAGGGCGTGTCGTTGCGCGGGCCGATCTTGGCGCGTTGCAGCAGTTGCTCGTGGTCGTGGCTGACGAAAAAGAATCCGCCGTGCGCCTTGTCTTCGAACTGCCCAAGCAGCACATCGGCGAGCTCGCGCGCCCACTCGAGATCGGCAGGGCGAAAGTCGGCCTGCATGAGCTCGAGCAATGCGTCGAGCAGAAAAGCATAGTCATCGAGATAACCATTGAGGCTGGCTTTGCCGTCCTTGTAGCTGGCCAGTAGCCTGCCGTTGCGCCACAACGAGCGGCGGATGAATTCGGTGGCGCGGCGCGCCGAGGCAAGCCAGTGCGCGTGCCCGAACACGCGATACGCGCGGGTCATGCCCTTGATCATGAGCGCGTTCCAGCCGGTGAGAATTTTTTCATCGCGGGCCGGCCGCACGCGGCGCTCGCGCCGCGTCAGCAGCCTGGCGCGGGCGGCGTCGAGCAGCGCTTGCGCGCTCTCGAGCGGCAGCGCCAGTTTTTTCGCGACTTGATCCAATGGCATCATCACTTGAAGGTGCCAATGCTTGTCCTCGAAATTCGGCGGTGCATCGAGACCGTAGTGGGGGGCGACGACAGCATATTCTTCGGCACTCAACGCGGCTTTGACTTCATCCGGCGTCCACACGTAGAACTTGCCTTCTTCGTGCTCGGAATCGGCATCCAGCGTCGAATAATAACCGCCGTCGTCGGATTTGCCGCGCGCCTGCATCTCGCACATCACCCAGGTGGCCGTGTCTTCGACCACCCGTGCATATGACGGCTGCGGGTCGACGCGCCACAGGTCGCTGTACAGGCCGAGCAGGGGTCCGTTGTCATAAAGCATCTTTTCGAAATGCGGAATGGCCCATTGCTGGTCCACGCAGTAGCGATAGAAGCCACCGCCGACCTGATCGTACAGCCCGCGTTCTGCCATGCGCGCGAGTGTGAATTTCGCGATGTCCAGCGCTTCGCCGTCATTGCGCGTCACCGCCCAGCGCAGACAAAACTCGAACTCGGCAGGATGCGGAAATTTGAGCGCTTCGTTCATGCCGCCATTGGCTTTATCGACCTCGCGCTTGAATGCCGCCACGGCCGCGGTCAGTGTGCCGGCGCTGAGCTCTCCATCTTCAGCGGCGCCGGGCTGGGCCCGCGCGAGCGCCTCACGCAGTGCCTGTCCGCGCTGCTCGATGTCGGCGCGGCCATCGCGGTACGAGGCTGCAATCTGCGGCAGCAGCTCGAGCATGCCCGGCTTTTCCAGCCGCGGCGTTTTCGGAAAGTAAGTGCCGCCGAAAAACGGTGTCTGGTCCGGCGCCAGAAACATGGTGAGCGGCCAGCCGCCGCGGCGCGCATTCAACACCTGGTGAGCGGACTGGTAGATTTGATCGAGGTCGGGGCGCTCTTCACGGTCGACTTTGACGTTGATAAATAGCTTGTTCATCACCGCCGCCACTTCCGCATCCTCGAACGATTCATGCGCCATCACGTGACACCAGTGGCAGGCTGAATAGCCGATAGAGAGCAGAATGGGCTTGTCCTGCTCGCGCGCTGCCTTTAATGCTTCTTCGCCCCAAGGATACCAATCGACCGGATTGTTCGCGTGCTGCTTGAGGTAAGGACTGGTTTCTCTGGCGAGACGATTGCCCATGACGACGGCGTAAGCTAAAAAAAATGAGTATAGCATCGCGGGCATCGCGTCCTTTTTGCTATGCTGCGGCTAAGGCTCGTTATCTGGATTCCACATGACCGGTTACGGATTTCTCGCGGTGGGCGTTGGCGGTGCACTGGGTTGCTGGCTGCGCTGGGTGCTCGGCATAGTGTTAAACCCGCTGTTCGCAAACATGCTGCTCGGCACGCTGACGGCCAACCTGATCGGCGGCTTCCTGATCGGCGTGGCGGTCGAGTATTTCACGCATCACGATAGCCTGCCGCCCGAGCTGCGGCTGTTCGTAATCGTCGGTTTCCTCGGCGGACTTACAACCTTTTCGTCGTTTTCGGCAGAAGCCGTGAAACTGCTGAGTGACCGCGAGTTTGTGTGGTCATTCATCATGGTCTCGACGCATTTGCTCGGATCGCTGGCAATGACCTGGCTGGGCATACTGGCCGCGCGCTCCTTCCATGCGTGAGCAATGCAGGCTGCAGGGTGGAATCGCTGTCGCTGTCGCGCTGACGGGGCTGGCGACTTCAGTCATGGCGCAAACGGCCGCCGACTATCCGAATCGCCCGGTGCGCATCATCGTGCCGCAGGCGGCGGGGTCGGGCGTCGATCTGACGGCGCGTATCGTCGCGCAGAAGCTGTCCGATGCCTGGGGCCATCAATTCATCGTCGACAACCGCCCGGGTGCAAACGGCATTATCGGGCTCGAAGCGGGCGCCAAAGCGAAACCCGACGGCTACACGTTGTCGCTCGGCGTGCCGAGCTCGCTGACGATGAACCCGTACGTCTATAAGTCCGTGCCGTACGACACGCTGCGCGATTTCGTGCCGATCACACAGACGGCCACGAATACTTTCGGCCTTGTCATCAATCCGGCGCTGCCGGTCAAAAGCGTCAGGGAGCTCGTGGCGCTGGCCAAAGCGCGGCCGGGCGAGTTGAGCTTCGGCTCGTTCGGCATCGGCAATCAGACGCATCTGGGCGGCGAATTGTTCGCATCGCAGATCGGCATTCGTATGCTGCACGTGCCGTACAAAGGCGAAACACCGGCGGTAGTCGATCTCTTGAGCGGGCAGATCGCGCTGATCTTTACGCCTATGCAAGGCGTTACGCCGCACGTGCAGGCTGGCCGGCTCAAATTGCTCGCGACGTGTGGCGTCAATCGGGCGCGTGCGTTTCCGGACGTCCCTAGCATGACGGAGGCGGGCTACAAGACAATCGTTATCACGGGATGGACCGGGCTGCTGGCGCCTGCCGGCACGCCGCGCGAAATCGTCGATCGTTTGCAAAAAGAGATCGCCGCGCGCCTGCTGCTGGCGGAAACGCGCGATAGCATGAGCAAACAGGGCGCCGAGCCGGTGGCGAGCACGCCCGACCAATTCGCTGCGTTCATCCGCGCCGAAATGGCGAAGTGGTCCGCCGTAATCAAAACTGCGGGGCTGGAGGCGAGCCAGTGACCTTCAGTCGTTCGCCATGCGCGCCTGGTTGAACAGCTTGCGTGCGGCGGCAATACAGCGGCTGGCAGTAATCCCGACCTGACCTTCTTCCGCGGCAAGCGCATCCCCGGCTGCGCCGTGCAGATGCACGCCTGCAAGCAAAGCCGCTTCAGCATCTGCTCCCTGGGCAATGAATGCGGCGATGATGCCGGTCAGCACGTCGCCCATGCCGGCGGTCGCCATTCCCGGATTGCCGCTCGTGTTGATAAACCAGCCTCCGTTCAGCAGCGCGCACACGCTGCCCGCGCCTTTGAGAACGACCGCACTGCGATAGCGGACGGCGATTTCGCAGGCCGCGGCCACGCGGTCGGCCTGCACGCTTGCAGTGTCGCATTTAAGCAAACGCGCGGCCTCGGCGGGATGCGGCGTGAGAACGCACGGTGCCGGGTGGTCAACGAGCAGTCGCTGTAATCCCAGATCGGCGGCGAGCAGATTGAGCGCATCGGCGTCGACTACGACCGGTTTGGCGCCACGCAGCGTGTCAGCGACGAGGCGGTGCGCATCGGGTGTCTGGCCGAGTCCCGGGCCGATGGCCAAACAGTTGAGGTGATCAAGCTGCCCGATTTCATGAGCGGCGCGCAGCATCAGCTCGGGTTGCAGCGGATCGTAGCCGGGCCCGTCAGTGCTCAGCATTCCCAGGTAAACGCGGCCTGCGCCGAGCTGAAGCGCGGCGCGGCCGGCGAGCAGGGCCGCGCCCGCCATTCCGGCCGCGCCGCCGATGATGCCAAGGCTGCCATAGTCGCCTTTGTGGCTGTGCGCGCGCCGCGCGGGCAATACCGCGCGCAGGCTATCGCTGCCTACAATTGCGCCGCGCGCGCCAGCCGATCCGCTCAGATCGAGCGTGCACAAATGAATGTGGCCGCTGTAGTCGGGGCCGGCCCCGGTCAGCAAGCCCGGTTTGAGGCCGATAAACGTTGCGGTGTGGTCGGCGCGTATCGCGCAACCGCGCACGCACCCGGTGTCGGCGTCGAGGCCGCTCGGCACGTCGAGCGCCAGCACGCGGGCGCCGAGTCGGTTAGTCGCTGTGACGAGTGCCGCATGCTCTCCGCTCAATTCGCGCTTGAGCCCGACGCCGAATAGTCCGTCAATGACGAGGTCCCAGTGACCGCTAGCCGGGATTTGTCCGTGCAGGGTGCCGCCGGCTTCGCGCCATGCGGCCAGCGAAGCTTGTGCGTCCGCCGGCAAGCGCCCGGCATCGCCGGTGAATACGACATCGACTTTGTGCCACCACGCATGCATATGGCGCGCGACCACGAAAGCGTCGCCGCCGTTGTTGCCGGGGCCCGCCAGTACCAGCACGCCGCGGCCGCGGTCTGCCGCGACATCGCGCGCAATCTGCGCGGCCGCCAGCCCCGCGCGTTCCATCAGGGAAGGCACGGGATGGGCTGCGATGGCCGCGGTTTCGATCGCGCGTAACTCGACGGTGCGATAGACCGGCAGCGATGTGCGTGCGTGAAAAGTCATGGACAAACCTCGTAGTGCCGGCGCCAGTTTAGCGTAAGGGTCGGCGGCAGCCGGCGGTTTCGGTTAAAATTCTGTTTTACGGATATCGCGCTTTTCATGCCGCAATTCCTCAGCCTGCGCGGACGCAACGCCCTCTCCGAGTTCCGTGCTCGCAAGATCCACGACGCGCTGCGGCAGGCCCGCCTCGATCTATCCGGCATCAGTGCCGAACACTGGCATTTCGCCAGCGTCACGCGCGCGCTGAACGACGGCGAACGCGCAATCCTCGACCGCATACTGACGTACGGCCCCGCGGCACAGCCTGCGCCGGAAGCCGGGCAAATGTTCCTCGTCGTGCCGCGACCCGGCACGATATCGCCATGGTCGTCGAAAGCGTCCGACATCGCGCGCCAATGCGGACTGGACGCCGTCGAGCGCATAGAGCGCGCCACTGCCTACTATGCGGTCAAAGCCGATGGCAGCAGTCTGTCGGCAGGTGAGACCGCTGCATTGCTGCCTTTAATCTGCGATCGGATGACGGACGCCGTACTCGATTCGTTGCAGCAGGCGGCACAGCTGTTTCACCACTATGAGCCGCAGCCGTACAAAAGCATCGATATCCTGAGCGGAGGCATTGCCGTATTGCAGTCGGCGAACGTCGAGATGGGCCTCGCACTGTCGCCGGATGAAGTCGACTATCTGCATGCCCATTTCTCGCGTATCGCGCGCAACCCCTCCGACGTTGAGTTGATGATGTTCGCGCAGGCCAACTCCGAACACTGCCGCCACAAGATATTTAACGCCGACTGGAGAATTGACGGCCAGCCGCAGGCGAAGTCGCTGTTTTCGATGATACGCAATACGCATGAACAGCATCCGCGCGGCACGGTCGTCGCCTACGCAGACAACTCGTCGATCATCGAAGGGGCGCGTGTCCGCCGGTTTTATCCCGCGGGCGACGGCGCATATCGCTACACCGAGGATGACGCCAACATCCTGATGAAGGTTGAAACGCACAATCATCCGACGGCAATCTCGCCGTTTCCCGGCGCTGCCACCGGCGCGGGCGGAGAGATCCGCGACGAAGGCGCGACCGGCCGCGGCGCCAAGCCCAAAGCGGGCCTGACCGGCTTCAGCGTGTCGAACCTGCGCATCCCGGACTTTATCCAGCCGTGGGAGAGCGTCGATTACGGGCGCCCGGCGCGCATCTCGTCCGCATTGCAGATCATGCTCGACGGTCCGCTTGGCGGCGCCGCATTCAACAACGAATTCGGCCGCCCGAACCTGTGCGGATATTTCCGCACGTTCGAGCTCGAAGTCGCAGGCGAAATGCGCGGCTATCACAAGCCGATCATGCTGGCCGGCGGCCTCGGCAACATCGCCGCTCAACATTCGCACAAAGAAGGCTTCGGCGCCGGCGCGCTGCTGATACAACTCGGCGGGCCCGGCATGCTGATCGGCCTCGGCGGGGGCGCCGCGTCCAGCATGCAGACCGGCAGCAACACCGAGAATCTCGACTTCGCGTCGGTGCAACGCGGCAATGCCGAGATACAGCGGCGCGCGCAGGAGGTCATCGACCGCTGCTGGGCGCTGGGCACGGACAATCCGATTCTGTCCATCCATGACGTCGGCGCGGGCGGCTTGTCGAACGCGCTGCCGGAGCTCGTGCACGGCGCACATTGTGGCGGCCGCCTCGACATGCGGCAGATCCCGAGCGAAGAGCCGGGCATGTCACCGGTGCAGATCTGGTGCAACGAAGCGCAGGAACGTTACGTGCTCGCAATCGCCGCAGCGCACGTCGAGCAATTCCAAGCGATCTGTGCGCGCGAGCGCTGTCCATATGCGGTGGTCGGCAGTGCGACAGGCGACGGCAGGCTGGTCGTCGCAGACCCTGCATTCAACAATGCACCGGTCGACATGGAACTTGGCGTACTACTGGGCAAGCCGCCGAAAATGCTGCGGGAAGTTGCGCACCGTGCGGCGGCCCCGGCGGCGTTCTCAACTTCCAAGATTGATTTGCGTGAAGCATGCATGCGCGTGCTGCGCCTGCCTGCCGTCGCCGACAAGACGTTTCTGATTTCGATCGGCGATCGCACGGTCGGCGGTATGACCGCGCGCGATCAGATGGTCGGTCCCTGGCAGGTGCCGGTCGCCGACGTGGCCGTCACGCTGGCGGGCTTTCACGAATATCGCGGTGAAGCAATGGCGATCGGGGAGCGTACCCAGCTCGCGCTGGTTAATCCCGCAGCGTCCGGGCGCATGGCGGTGGGTGAGGCAATCACCAATATCGCCGCGGCAGCTATCGCCGCAATTGGCGATATCAAGCTCTCCGCGAACTGGATGGCGGCGGCGGGTCATCCCGGGGAAGACGCCGCGTTGTACGACACTGTGCGCGCGGTCGGCATGGAGCTGTGTCCGGCACTCGGTATCAGCATTCCGGTCGGCAAAGATTCGATGTCGATGAAAACGACCTGGAGCGACGCCGGCACGCAGAAAGAAGTGACCGCACCTCTGTCGCTGATCGTTTCCGCTTTTGCCCCGGTGACCGATGCGCGCAAAACGCTGGCGCCGCAACTGCGCATGGACAGCGGGGCATCGATGCTCGTGTTGCTCGATCTCGGCGCGGGTAAAAACCGGCTCGGCGGTTCCGCGCTGGCGCAGGTCTACGGCCATGTCGGCAGCGTGGCGCCCGATCTCGATGTGCCTGACCGCTTGGTGCGATGGTTCGACACCGTGCAAAAGCTGAATAGCGAAGGACGTATCCTGGCCTATCACGACCGCGCGGACGGCGGCCTGTTCGTTACGCTGTGTGAAATGGCTTTTGCCGCGCGCACGGGGCTCGCCATTTCGCTGAAGAGCGGTGACGCAATCGGCGAGCTTTTCAACGAAGAGCTCGGTGCGGTGCTGCAGATACGCGAAGCCGATTTTGTGACCGTGCGCGAGGCCTTCGTGCGTGCCGGCCTCGGCGAGGCTGTTGTAGAGATCGGCAAGCCGGTCGCAGGCGACTGCATTACCGTTTCGGCGGGCGGCGCGGAGATCTACAGCGCGAGTCGCGTGGAACTGCATCGCGCGTGGTCGGAGACGACTTTTCGCATGCAAAGCCTGCGCGACAATCCGCAGTGCGCGCGCCAGGAATACGATCGCTTGCTGGACACGGCAGATCCGGGCCTGTCGCCGCACCTTACCTTCGATGCGGGCGCCGACATTGCCGCGCCGCTGATCGGCGGCGCGCGGCCGCGCGTCGCCGTCCTGCGCGAGCAGGGCGTCAACGGACAAACCGAGATGGCAGCGGCGTTCGACCGCGCGGGCTTCGACGCGGTGGATGTGCACATGAGCGACATCATTGCGGGTCGCGTTGCGCTGACGTCGTTCAAGGGCGTCGCTGCGTGCGGCGGTTTTTCTTACGGAGACGTGCTGGGCGCCGGCGAAGGCTGGGCCAAATCGATACTCTTCAACCGCCGCGCGCACGACGATTTCGCAGCATTCTTCGCGCGCGGCGACAGTTTTGCTCTGGGCGTCTGCAATGGCTGCCAGATGATGAGCAATCTGCACGAGATCATTCCCGGCACTGCCGGGTGGCCGCATTTCGTGCGCAACAAGTCGGAGCAATTTGAGGCCCGCTTTGCCATGATCGAGGTGCTGGCATCACCGTCGCTATTCTTCGCCGGCATGGCCGGCAGCCGCCTGCCGATCGCTGTCGCACATGGTGAAGGTTATGCGGAGTTCAAGGACGACCAGCAGCGCGCGCAGGCCGTTGTCACGCTGCGCTTCGTCGACAACCGCGGCGCCGCGACGGAAAACTATCCGTACAACCCGAACGGGTCTGCCGGCGGGATTACCGGCTTGACCACGCCGGACGGCCGTTTCACCGTGCTGATGCCGCATCCGGAGCGCGTATTTCGCACCGTGCAAAATTCATGGCATCCTGCCGGTTGGCAGGAGGACGGGCCGTGGCTGCGCATGTTCCGCAATGCGCGCGTCTGGATGGGCTAAGTCAACGCCGTATGCCTGTTGCGGCGACAGGGGAGGTTGCATGCAGAACATCGTTCGATGCGCATTCGCGGCGCTATTGTTGATTTACAACGCAGCGTTTGTGCTGCAGGCCGCCGCGGCAAACGAGAAGAATCCGCATTTCGCACGGCTCGACACCAATAAGGATGGTTTTCTGTCGTATGCGGAAGCGAGGGTGGACAAGGAGGCGGCGCAACATTTCGCGCTCTACGACGAAAATCGCGACGGCAAACTCAGCGAGGACGAGTTTCTCAAGCTGAAGGCGACTCAATCGCGCCACCGCGCCGGCGTCTACATCAGCGACAGCGCCATTACGAGCAAGGTCAAACTGGCAGTGCTCAGGGCAAAAGATCTCAAGTCAACCGAAATACACGTGGATACCGTTGCGGCGGTGGTCAAGCTGAGCGGCGAAGTCGATACGCTCAAGCAGTCCGCACGGGCCGCAACGCTGGCGGGGCGCGCGAAGGGCGTCAAGAAGGTCGAAAACCATCTGAAGGTCCGCGAGCACAAATAAAAACGGCGCACCGCGGCGCGCCGTTTGTTCGCCAAAACGGTCGGCCTATTCGATCTTGGCCTTGCCGCGCAAGTCGGTGATGAACTTCTCGATATGCTGGCGCTGCAGGCCCTGCAGGATCTGCGGCTTCACTTCCTCGATCGGCGGGAACTTCATCGCGCGCTCGTCGTCGACACGTATGATGTGCCAGCCGAACTGCGTTTGCACCGGCGTATCCGTCATCTGGCCTTTTTTGAGTTTCTTCAGCGCGTCGCTGAATTGCGGCACGTAACGGCCGCCCGGCGCCCAATCGAGATCGCCGCCTTTTTCCTTGGAGCCGGGGTCATCGGATTTTTGCGCGGCAATCTTCTCGAAATTTCCGCCTTTCTTGATCTGCGCGATGATTTGCTTGGCCTCGGCTTCATCCTTCACCAGGATATGGCGCACCTTGTACTCCTTGTCGCCGGCCTGGGCGCGGGCGCGATCGTACTCGGCTTTGACGGCTTCATCGGTGACCGGATTGTTCTTGATGTAATCCTGGATGAACGCGTTGACCAGCATTTCCTGGCGGTTGATCTCCAGCTGTTGCGTGAATTCGGGTGTTTTATCGATCCCCTTTTTGAGCGCTTCCTGCGCGAGCAGCTCATTGCGGATGAGCACCTCGCGAACGCGGGCGCGCAGGTCCGGCGTATCGGGCTGCCCCTGGGCGGCATTCGCCTTGACGACGAAGTCGGCGCGGCTTTGCGGGATCTCCTTGCCGTTGACTTTCGCAACGGCGGCCGCGGACTGCGCGTGGCTCGTCGCCACTGCGAAGCACAGCGCGACGCCGAGCATGATTATCGAGGGAAGGGTCAATTTTTTCATCACGGTTCCTTCTTGTTAAATTAAATTTCGTCGGGAGTATACGCTTTGATGGTCAGCGCGTGTATTTCGCGCTGGTACATGTCGCCCAGTGCAGCGTGGATCAAGCGGTGCCGCGCCTGGGTCGATTTTCCTTCGAACTGCGGCGACACAATGATCAGCTGGAAATGGCCGCCGCCGCCCTTCGCCCCCTCGTGCCCCGCATGCTTTTCGCTGTCATCGATGAGCTCGACGCTGTCGGGGTCGAGCACTGCCAGCTTCTGCTCGATGCGTTCAAGGGTGTCCTTCATTTGGCGGGCCCGTCGTCAACGTGTTTCGCCAGCATCAGTGCCTGCAACAAGGCGAACACGAGCATCAGCCCCATGCCGCCGAACAGCTTGAAATTGACCCAGGTGTCGGTCGGGTAATTAAAGGCGACATACAGATTGAGCACGCCCATGACCGTGAAAAAACCGGCCCAGCTCAGCATCAGCTTGCGCCACACCGCGTCGGGGAGCGTCATCTGCTGGCCCATCATCGCTTTGATCAGGTTTTTCTTGAACACGAACTCCGCGATCACCAGCGTGGCGCCGAACAGCCAGTACAGCACGGTCGGCTTCCACTTGATGAAGGTTTCGTCGTGCAGCAGCAACGTGGCGCCGCCGAAGACGGTGATCACGCCGAGGCTCACCCACAGCATGCCGTCGATCTTGCGTTTGCGAAACCACACCCAGCCGATCTGGACGAAAGTCGCGGCAATCGCCACTGCGGTGGCTATATAGATGCCGGAGAACTTGAACGCAACGAAAAAAAGGATGACCGGAAAAAGGTCGAACAGAAATTTCATAGGGCGTAATTATCGGGCGTAGGCGGCGGCTTGTCCATGCGCGGCGCCGCCGTGCCGTGATTACTCCTTGTCAAATTTGAGCGATGCCGAATTGATGCAATAACGCAATCCGGTCGGCTTGGGCCCGTCTTCGAACACATGGCCCAGATGCGCGCCGCAGCGCTTGCACACTGCCTCGGTGCGGCGCATGAAAAAGCCGTTGTCCTCCTCGGTGCCCACGTTTTCGGCAACAGCCGCCTGCCAGAAGCTGGGCCAACCTGTCCCGGAATCGAATTTGTGGTCGGATTTGAAAAGCTCGTTATCGCAGCATACGCAGCGATAGATGCCCTTGTCGTGGCTGTCCCAATAGGCGCCCGTGAAAGCGCGCTCAGTGCCTTTATCGCGCGCGACGTGGTACTGCGCCGGCGTGAGCACTTTTTTCCATTCCTCGCCGGTCTTCTCGACTTTATTTGACATCGCTGGCCTCTTTCACTGATCCTCAATGCTTCGCGATGCGCAAGTTGCGACGTCTCTGCATTCAGTCGTGCTATCCGGGTCAATCTTACAAGCAAGCGCGATTGGACTGTGAAACACGCGTAAAAGTTTCGAGCGGGAGAAAAACACATGACGACGGCGTACTGGATGGTGCTGGTGGCGGCGATGCTGCCGTATCTCGCAGTGGCATTTTCAAAATGGCGGGGCGGCTACGACAACCACGCGCCGCGCGCGGGCATCGAGCAGCTGCCGCCAGCCAAACAACGTGCGTACTGGGCGCACCTGAACGCTTTCGAGGCTTTCCCGCCTTTCGCGGCGGCGGTCATCATCGCGCATCTGGCCGGTGCGTCCCAACCGCTGATCGACGGTTTGGCGATAGGTTTCATTGCGTCGCGCGTCGCTCATCTGCTGCTATATATCGGTAATTACGCAACGCTGCGTTCCGTCGCCTGGGCGGCGGGCGTGAGTTGTGTCGTCGCTCTTTTTGTCGTATCGGCGTAAACGAAAGGTTTAGCGCCGCGATCAGGCCACGCCGCTCACGGTCAGGCGCAGATCGCCTTTTTCGACGTAGATGCGGCCGGCGCGCGGGCGTTTCGCAAGCTCCTTCATGAGGCGGACGACCGGCTTGTCGAAATAGTATTCGGTTTGCATCGGCCCTGCGGCGCGCATGTCGTCGACCTGCGAGCCCGCATAGAGATGGCGCAGCAATCTTTCCTCGTCGCTGATGCCAGGATATTTTTTGCGCATCGCCGGCACTGCGGGCGCCAGCGGTTGCGGCGTCAGCGCGATTTTCGGCGAGCCATTGCTGATGATGCGATCCAGCACATCGGGCGCGACGGGCGCCAGCGGTGTGCCGTAATAGCCGAGCGCGTATTTTTTGACTTCGTCCGGCACCGTTTTATAGCGCTCGCCCTGCAGGACATTCAGCACGGCCTGGGTGCCGACGAGCTGCGAGAACGGCGTCACCATCGCCGGCCAGCCGAGATCGGTGAACACGCGCGCGGTCTCGGCCAGCACCGCGCCAAACTTGTGCGCGAGACCGGCCTGCTGCAGCTGAAACTTCATGTTGGTGAGCATGCCGCCCGGAATCTGGTGCTCATAGTGAAACTGATCGTATTCCATCGGCACCCCGAGCGGCAGGTTATCCTGCGCGGCGACTGCGCGGAAGTGCGCGCCGACCGCATCGACGAGCGCATCATCGATATCGATCGCGTAACCCATGCTGCGCAAGTTGCGCACGACAGTCTGCGTCGCCGGTTGCGCAGGGCCATTGGCGAGCGGAGCGATCGATGTTTGAATCTGTGTGACGCCCAGCCGCACGCCTTCAAGGTACACCAGCGGCGCGAGCCCGGTCATGCAATGGCTGTGCAGTTCGAGCGGCACTTTGCCGGTGACCTTGAGCATCGCGGGCACCAGCGAGCGTATGCGGTCCGGCGTCAACAGGCCGCCCGGGTCCTTGATCATCATGATGTCGATGTCCGCGCGCGCGATGAGCTCCGCGGTTTTCTGCGCAAAGAATTCATCGGTATGCACCGGGCTCTGGCAAAACACCACCGAGCCGACCGATTCCATGCCGAGCTCCTTGACCTTGCGCAGAATGCCGACGATGTTGTCGAGGTCGGACAGCGCGTCGATGGCACGCACGCGGCGGATGCCGTTTTTCGCCAGGCATTCGAGCCACAGGTAATTCACGTCGTCGGGCTGGACGTCGAACGACAGCAGGCTCTTGCTGCGCATCGCCGATTGCATCTTCGTGCGCGTCACGCGCTCGCGCATGAGACGCAGCCGTTGCCACGGGTCTTCCTTCAGATAGCGCACGCACACGTCGAACTGGATCGCGCTCATCAGGTCGATTGCCTCGAAGCCGCAGCGGTCCATCGCATCGGCGACTGGCAGCATCATCGCGGTCGTCATGCGCGTCGCCCACAGGCACTGGTGCGCGTCGCGCAGGGTGGTATCGATGACCTTGATCGTGGGCATCGGAAGTCAGCGGTCGGGCTTGATGATGACGAGAATCTGGTCTTGTTCGACCATGGTCTCGTTGGCGGCCGGTATTGCGGAAACAGTGCCGGTGACCCCGGCTCGCAGTGTGCTGAATAGTTTCATCACTTCAAATACGCCGACAGTGTCGTCGGCCGTCACGCGCGCGCCGACTTCGGTATGCGGTTGTGCGCCGGGCGAGGATGCGCGGTAGAAGGTGCCCATCGTAGGCGCACGGATCGCGATATGGCCCGCGGGAAGTTCGACGGGCAGGGCAGATTCGGGTGCGGAAGCCGGCGCAGGCGAGGGGAAAGGTGCCGCCGCAACTCGGGGGATAGCGTTCGATGCGGCTGCAGCGTCGCGCGTCACATGCAACTTGAGTTCACCGATTTCCAGGTGGACGTCGCGGTCGCCCATTTCGTCGATGACTTTGAGTATGCGCTGGACGTCGTCGTGGGTGAGTTCCGCCACTATAGGCTCGTCACGACAGGCTGCCGCGGGTCACAGAACCTTGCCCGGGTTCATCAGGTTGTGCGGATCGATCGCCTGCTTGACGATGCGCATGAGGTCGAGCTCCGTCGCGCTCTTGTAATGCGCGAGCTCGTCGCGTTTCGACTGCCCGATGCCATGCTCCGCGCTAATACTGCCGCCGAACTGCTGGACGATGTCGTGCACCAGCCGGTTGACGTCGGTCATGGTGCGCGCGGCGGTATCGCTGCGCTCGCGTCCGGGAATAAAGCAATTAAAATGCAGATTGCCGTCGCCGAGATGACCGAAACAAATGATGTGCACTCCGGGAAAAGCGACTTCGAGCGCTGCGCTGGCCGTGGTGATGAATTCGGGTATGCGGCTTACAGTAACGGCGACGTCATGACGATACACGAGGCCTTCCACCTTGGCGGCGTCGGGAATCGATTCGCGCATGCGCCACAGCGCTTTGCTTTGCGCCGCATTCTCGGCGATTACTGCATCGGTCGCGAAGCCGCGCTCGATACCTGCAGCGAGGGCTTGTTCGACCGTCTCGCGCAATGCGCCATCGTCTTGTGCGTCGGTCAGTTCGGTCAGGACGTACCAGGGGTAGGGTGAGGGCAGAGGATCGCGCGCGCCGGGAATGCGACGCACCACCAGTTCGAGCACGTTGCGCGATATGAGCTCGAAGGCGTTGATGCCGTCGCCGCAATGCTCGCGCAGCAATGCCAGCAGCTCGACTGCGCGCGCCGGGTCCGCGACGCCGGCAAACGCGGTCACATTGGCGTGCGGTCGCGGGAACAGCTTCAGCAC
>JANYDM010000103.1 GCA_025363575.1 Betaproteobacteria bacterium
CTCTGTTGACCGGAGTGCTTTGCGTTGCCGCGGCGCCTGCCTCAGCACAGACCTCAACCCAGACTTACCCGAACAAGGTGATCAAGCTCATCGTGCCTTGGCCGGCCGGCGGTATTACCGATTCGGCCGGCCGCGTCATCGCGCAGCGCCTGTCCGAGCAGATGTCGGCGTCTATCGTCGTCGAGAACAAGGGCGGAGCCGCGGGCGTCATCGGTGCCGACGCGGCGGCCCACGCGCCGGCAGATGGATACACACTGCTGCTGGCGAGCGCGGAGACGCACGCGATCGCGCCCAACCTGCACGCGAAGCTTGCCTACGATCCGCTCAAGGATTTTGTCGCAATCGCGCTTTTTGCGATAAACCCGTTCGCGCTGGTTGCGCGCGCGGATTTTCCCGCTGGCACATCGCGCGAGTTGATTGCATTGGTCAAGTCGCAGCCCGGCAAATTTACCTATTCATCGGCGGGCCTTGGCAGCGCTTCGCAGATTGGCATGGAGACGTTCAAATCGCTGGCGGGGCTCAACATCCTGCACGTGCCGTTCCAGGGCCAGGCGCCGGCGATCACGTCGCTGATGGGCGGCCAAACCGACTTTCAGATGCTGCCGGCGGGCAGCGCGGTGGCGATGCGCAAAGCCGGCAAGCTGAAGGTCTACGCCGTCACTACGCAAATGCGCTTCTTCGACATGCCCGACGTGCCGACGTTGAAGGAAGAGGGCTTCGAGAGCATGAACTTCGCGAACTGGTTCGGCTTGGTGGCGCCGGCGAACGTGCCACCGTCCATCGTGCAGCGGCTCGCGGCGGATATGACGGCGGTGTTGAAATCGCCTGACACGCGCGGGATGCTGCAGAAGCTCGGCGTCGATGTGTATCCGGCGATGTCGCCGCAGGACTTTCAGAAATTCATTGCGGCGGAATTGACGCGCTGGGGCAGCGTCATCCGCAGCGCGAACATCAAGACGGAATGAAGCGCAGTGCGGCGCATTCCTTCGCGCCGCGGAACCTATAGGGGTTAGCGCCTGGCGCGCGCGGCCTGCGGCGGCCGGTATTGGCGATCTTCCAGTAAGCGCCCGTAGCCGATTACCGGCGTGTCGATTCCGCTGACGCGCAACGCGTTCCACATCAGCGCGCTCGCGCTCGACAGCACCGGCTTGCCGAGATCGGTCTCCAGCGCGCCGAGCACTGCCAGCGTCGGCAATCCCATGCCGCTGAAAAAGAGCGCCTCGGCCTCGGGGCGGTTTGCACTTTTGCCGAGCGAGTACACGCGGCGCGGTGTCTCGTCAAAAATGCTTTTCACGTCGGGCAGGCACTCCGCGTTCACAACCTCCAAGCCGTATTCTTCGACGATGGCCTTGCCGCGCAGCGTGAGCGCCTGATCGTACGCGGTGCCGATCGCGATGCGGCGCACGCCCAGTTCGCTGAATGCGGCAACAGCGCTGCGCAGCGCCGATATGAATGGGATTTTCGTCATCTCCTCGAGATGCTGCGTGAGCTTCTCTTCGCCGTCTTTGCCGAGCGTATAGCTGGTGGCCGTGTGTCCGAGACAGATGACGTTGGGCTCGACACTCGCCAGCATTTCGACCGTCTCGTCCATGTGCTTGAGATGGCTCGCTGCGCGGCTCTGCAGATTCTCGAGCGTGCCGACCGGACCGCGCGCCACCATGCGCCCGAAATGCACGGACACGCCTGCGGGCGCGAGTTTGTACATTTCGCGCTCGATGGTGGGCGTCCCGGGAGGAATGAGAAAACCCAATCGCGCGCGCCATTCGTCCATGCCTGCTTCTCCTGTTCTGCGGTCAGGCGTCGAGGTTGGCGATCTCGCCCAGCGTGAGCGGCTTCACCGGCGAGCGTATGCGGTAATAGCCCACCTCGGACACCGGCACGCCGCGGCACTCGGCGATGAGCTCGACCACCGTCAGGCCGCACAATCTTCCCTGGCACGGTCCCATGCCGCAACGCGTGAACGCTTTCATCTGATTGGGGCCGGGACATTGCTGCCCGGTCACGATGCCGCGGATTTCGCCGGCGCGCACTTCCTCGCAGCGGCACACGATGGTGTCGACTTCGCGCGGTGCGACGGTTTTCTGCGCCGGGCGGTAGAGCGCGTCGAGGAAGGGCCGCGCGCGCAGGTGCAGAGCCTGCTTCTCGCGCAGCGGGGAGGCTAAGCGGTCGCGCTCCTGCGCTGAAATCTTACCCAGAGCGCATGCCGCACTTAGCGCGGCAAGCTGCCCGCTGTAAGCGGACGCCTGCGCGCCTATGATGCCGCCGTTGTCGCCGGCAATCTGCACACCGGCAACCGAGGAATTGCCCCACGCGTCGAGGCGCGGGCGGAAGCAGCGCTGGAGATCGTCCCAGAGGTTCTCGCAGCGCAGCGACCACGCGAGATTGGCGTTGGGAACGATGCCCTGGTGCAGCAGGACCATGTCCACCGCTTCGCGCTGGGTCTTGCCGCGCGACTCGTATTCGATCGCCTGCACGCGATTGTCGCCGCTTATGCGCAGGTTGGCGCCGCCCTTGAGAGGCACGCCTGCGTTGCGCAGCTCTGCCAGCATGCTCATGCCTTTTTGCACGTAGCCGGGCGCCGAGAGGAAGCCGCGCGCGTGGCGCAGCGCCGGAAAATAATTGGGGCGCGTCTCTATGATGGCGGCGGGTTTCACGCCCGCGCGCACGAGCTGAGTCGCGAGCAGCAATAACAAGGGTCCCGATCCCGCGAGCACGAAACGCCCGTCGGGCACGGCGCCGGTCGACTTGAGCAGAGTCTGCGCTGCGCCGCAGGTCATCACGCCGGGCAAAGTCCAGCCCGGCACCGGCACCGGCCGCTCCATCGCGCCGGCGGCGATCAGTATCTGCTTCGCCGCGATGCGCGCGGTGCGTCCCGCAGTTCGTCCCGCAGTTCGTCCCATCGTGCGCGTGAACACGTTGCGCTCGCCGTCGATCTGCCACACGC
>JANYDM010000143.1 GCA_025363575.1 Betaproteobacteria bacterium
CTAGTGTAGTGCTTCGTAATTAAGGGAACTATTGGATGTATTGCTTGTCTCATTGTTATGGTGCGGGACGGGAGACAGGTGATGCGAGTTGCAGCGACGATTGTTCTGAGCGACGAAGAGCGCGCCAAGCTCACGAGGTTGGCGAAGTCCAATACGGCGAGCGTGCGGCTTGCGCGGCGCGCGCAGATGATTTTGTTGGCGGCGACAGGCATGGACAACGAGGCGATCGGCAAGGAACTCAAAGTCGGGCGAGTGCAAGTCGGGCGCTGGCGCGCACGCTACGCCAAAGGTGGTCTTACGGCGATCGAGCACGATTTGCCGCGCGGCGGACGGCCGCCGAAAGTCGATGCCGCGGAGCTCGTTCGCTTGACCACGCAGACACTGCCCGAGGCGGCCACGCACTGGAGTACGCGCACGTTGGCTGCCAAGGTGGGGGTGAGCGACACGACGGTGCTGCGGGTGTGGCGTCGCAATGGGCTCAAGCCGCACTTGGTCAAGGGCTTCAAGGTTTCGCGCGATCCCCGATTCGTCGAGAAGCTGGAGGACATCGTCGGGCTGTACCTCAATCCGCCCGAGCACGCGCTGGTGCTGTGCTGCGACGAGAAGAGCCAAGTGCAGGCGCTCGATCGCACGCAGCCGGGCCTGCCACTCAAGAAGGGTCGCGCCGCCACCATGACCCATGACTACAAGCGCCACGGCACCACCACGCTGTTCGCCGCGCTCAATGTCCTGGACGGGACGCTCATCGCGCAGTGTCAGAAACGTCATCGGCACATCGAGTGGTTGAAGTTTCTGCGCCAAGTCGATCGGGAAACACCCAAGGACAAAGCATTGCACCTCATCTGCGACAACTACGCCACCCACAAGCACCCGAAGGTCCAAGCATGGGTGAACAAGCACCAGCGCGTTCATGTGCACTTCACTCCGACCTCGGCTTCGTGGCTGAACATGGTTGAGCGCTTCTTTCGCGATTTGAGTACCGAGCGGCTCGACCGCGGCGTGTTTCGCAGCGTGCCCGAGTTGATCACTACCATTCAGGAGTACGTGAGCGTGCACAACAAAAATCCCAAACCGTTTATCTGGACCGCCAAGGCCGCTGACATTCTCCAGAAGGTTATTCGTGCCAACAGCCGGTTAAGTTCCAAACAGAACGAAGCACTACACTAGCTGCATTTAAATAAATTCAGCGGAGGCGAGCATGTCCGGTTTCAGAAATCCGTACGACCCGAATGTCAGGCTGTCTGCCGGATGCGGCTGCGGACGGCATGCGACGCAGGCCGAACATGACGCTGTCCTGCATGACCGGCAGCTCGCGGGCGAAGCCCTGCAGGCCCGCGTGGTCGAATCCGCGGTCATGCGCGCGCTGTTTCCGCACGACGAAACACGCCGCCGCTTCCTGCGCGCGGTGGGTGCGGGAACCGCGTTGTCCGCGATTTCGACTTTTTTCCCGCTGGGCGCGGCCAAGGAGGCATTCGCGCAGAGCGGAAATCTGGAAAAACAGTCCGTCAAGATCGGCTTTATTCCGATCACTTGCGCGACCCCCATCATCATGTCGCTGCCGATGGGCTTCTACGCGCGGCAGGGCCTCAACGTCGACGTGGTCAAGACCGCCGGCTGGGCCGTCATACGTGATAAAACCCTGAACAGGGAATACGACGCGGCGCATATGCTGTCGCCGATGCCGATCGCGATCACGCTGGGCGCCGGCTCCAATCCGATCCCCTACGTCGTGCCGGCGATCGAGAACATCAACGGGCAGGCCATCACGCTGGCGGTCAAGCACAAGGACAAGCGCGACCCCAAGCAGTGGAAAGGCTTCAAGTTCGCGGTGCCGTTCGACTATTCGATGCACAACTACCTGCTGCGCTATTACCTTGCGGAACATGGCATCGATCCCGACAAGGACGTGCAGATACGCGCAGTGCCGCCGCCGGAGATGGTCGCCAATCTGCGCGCCGACAATATCGACGGCTTCCTTGCGCCCGATCCGGTCAATCAACGCGCCGTTTACGACGGCGTCGGGTTCATTCACACCCTGACCAAAGAATTGTGGGACGGCCACCCGTGCTGCGCGTTCGCCGCCAGCAAGGAGTTCATCAGCAAGGCGCCCAACACCTATCGAGCGCTGTTGCGAGCCATCGTGGATGCGACCGCGTATGCGGCCAAGCCCGAAAACCGCAAGCAGATCGCCGAAGCCATCGCGCCGGCGAACTTCCTCAATCAACCGGTCACCGTCGTCGAGCAGGTCCTGACGGGCAACTACGCCGACGGCCTTGGCAACATCATGAAGGTGCCCAATCGTATCGATTTCGATCCGTTCCCCTGGCATTCGTTTGCGATATGGATCATGACGCAAATGAAACGCTGGGGCCAGGTCAAGGGCGATATCGATTACGCGAAGGTCGCGCGGGAGGTTTTCCTCGCCACTGACGCGGCGAAAATCATGAAGGAGTCCGGCATGAAACCGCCCACCGCGACTACAAAAAAGTTTTTGGTGATGGGCAAGGAGTTCGACCCGGCCAAGCCGGACGCCTATCTCGCCAGCTTCGCGATCAAGCGGACGTAGGCACTCCCATGCCGCGTTCGACCCGTCTCGCGTCAGCGTTGCTATCGATTTTGCTGTTCGCCTTGTTCCTCGCAATATGGCATGGCGCGACCATGCCGAGGGGCGGCATCCAGGCGGCCGATACCGAGTACGCGAAGATGGTTGGCGCCGCCGCGGCAAGCGGCCAGAAATCGCCGATGCCATCGCCGAAAGACGTCGCACTCAAACTATGGGAGCACGCGAAAGACCCGTTTTACGTGCGTGGCACCAACGACCAGGGCATCGGCATTCAGATCGCCTACTCGATCGGTCGCGTGCTGCTCGGTTTCGGCCTGGCAGCGTTAGTCGCGATTCCGCTGGGGTTCGTCACCGGCATGTCGCCGCTCCTCTACCGGGCGTTCGATCCGTTCATCCAGGTGCTGAAGCCGATTTCGCCGCTCGCGTGGATGCCGCTGGCGCTCTTTACCATCAAGGACAGTGCGACTTCGTCGATCTTCGTAATTTTCATCTGCTCGTTGTGGCCGATGCTGATCAATACGGCGTTCGGCGTGTCGGCGGTGCGCCGCGAGTGGCTCAACGTCGCGCGCACGCTCGAAGTCTCGCCGCTGCGCAAAGCGTTCTGCGTGGTCTTGCCGGCAGCGGCGCCCACCATCATGACGGGCATGCGCATTTCGATCGGTATCGCGTGGCTGGTCATCGTCGCCGCCGATATGCTGGTCGGCGGCACCGGCATCGGCTATTTCGTATGGAACGAATGGAACAACCTGTCGATCGCCAACATCCTGTGCGCAATCCTTCTGATCGGGGTCGTCGGCATGCTGCTCGACCAGATCCTCGCGCGCCTGGCCCGCGCCGTCACTTACCCGGAATAGTGCGCAGCATGGAATTCCTCAGGGTCGAAGGGTTGAAAAAGTCGTTTGACGCGCCGCGTGGAGGCGCGCCGTTCGTCGTATTCGACGAGGTCAATTTCTCGATCGACAAGGGTGAGTTCGTATGCATCGTCGGCCATTCGGGCTGCGGCAAGTCGACGATACTCAATATTCTGGCCGGACTGGATGAGGCGACCAGCGGCGTTGTCATCATGGCCGGCCGCGAAGTCGCGGGCCCCAGCCTCGACCGCGGCGTGGTGTTTCAGGGCCATGCATTGATGCCGTGGCTCACGGCGAAGAAAAACATCGAATTCGCGGTGAAGTCGCGCTGGCCCGATGCGGGCCGCGCCAGGATAGAGGAAGTCTGTCAGCGCTATCTCGATCTCGTCGGCCTGACGGGCTCGGGGCACAAGAAGCCGGCGGAGCTGTCGGGCGGCATGAAGCAGAGAGTCGGCATCGCGCGTGCATTTTCCATCGAGCCGAAGATGCTGCTGCTCGACGAGCCGTTCGGCGCGCTCGATGCGCTCACGCGCGGCGTGATCCAGGACGAGCTGCTGAAAATCTGCGCGGCCACGCATCAAACGGTATTCATGATCACGCACGACGTCGACGAGGCAATCCTGCTCGCCGACAAGATCATGCTGATGTCGAACGGGCCCAACGCGCGCATCGCCGAAATCGTCGTCAACACGCTGCCGCGCGACCGCAACCGCCATACGATACACAAAGACCCGCAGTACTACCCGATCCGCAACCATCTGGTCGATTTTCTCGTCAGCCGGTCCAGGGAATTCACCGAGCAACCGCCCGCCGGTTACGATCCGCGCCATCCGCTGCTCGTGACTCCCGGACTTCCCGCGGCGACGCCGGCGATTCCCGTCTCGCTGGTCCAGCCGCGCCCGGCAACGGCAGCGTCGGTGGTCAGCATCAGAAATTAATCAGTCAACAACCAATAATTTTTACAGAGGAGAGAACAACATGAATGTCACGAATCGCGCGCAGGTCACAGAGCTGGTGGTCATGGCGAGAATAAAAAAAGGATTGTCGTGGGCCAAACTGGCGAAGGCAGTTGGCCAGAGCAAGGAATGGACGACCGCCGCCCTGCTGGGCCAGATGCAAATGACAAAAGCGCAGGCGAAGGCCGCCGGCAAAATGCTCAACCTGCCGGCGGACGCCGTTTTGCTGTTGCAGCAGGTGCCATATAAGGGCTCGCTGCCGACCGCAGTGCCGACGGATCCGTTGATCTACCGGTTCTACGAGCTCGTCAGCGTATACGGCACGACATTCAAGGAATTGATCCATGAAGAGTTCGGCGATGGCATCATGAGCGCCATCGACTACAAGATGGATCTTACGCGGGAAGCCGACCCCAAAGGCGATCGCGTCAAGATCGTGCTGAGCGGCAAGTATCTCGCGTACAAAACCTATTAGTCGCTGAATGCGGACGCGCAAGCGCCGCTTCAGCTGCGCGTATACGAACGGACAGCAAAGCTGCCGTTCAATACGCGCGGCAGCAAACACCGTTGTTTAATCTGACAGGGAGCAAAAAATGAAAGTCACACGCAGAAAATTCATGACCGCCGCCGGCGGTGCCGCCGCTGCGGCTCTCGCTGCACCGGCGATCGCGCAATCCATGCCGGAAGTGCGCTGGCGCTGCGCATCGAGCTTTCCGAAAAGCCTCGACACGATTTATGGCGGCGGCGAAGTCATCGCCAAGCGCGTCGCCGCGATCACGGGCGGCAAGTTCCAGATCCGCGTGTTCGGCGCCGGCGAGATCGTGCCCGCGTTCGGTACTGTCGACGCAGTCCAGCAGGGCACCGTCGAGTGCACGCATACCGCCGGTTATTACTTCGTCGGCAAGAACAAGGCGTTCGCGTTCGATACGACGGTGCCCTTCGGCATGAACCAGCGCCAGCAGAACGCGTGGATCTACTGGGGCGGCGGCCTGCAGCTGATGCGCGACTTTTTCAAGGACTACAACATCATCTCGTTTCCGGCCGGCAACACCGGCACGCAGATGGGCGGTTGGTTCCGCAAGGAAGTGAAGACCGTCGCCGATTTGAAAGGCGTCAAGATGCGCATCGCGGGACTTGGCGGCGAGGTCATGGCGCGTTTGGGCGCGGTGCCGCAGCAGATTGCGGGCGGCGACATCTATCCCGCGCTCGAGCGCGGCACCATAGACGCTGCCGAATGGGTCGGCCCTTATGACGACGAGAAGCTCGGCTTCTACAAGATCGCGCCGCACTATTACTATCCGGGCTGGTGGGAGGCGTGCTCGATGTACGGGCTCTACGTGAACATCAAGGAATGGGAAAAGCTGCCCAAGGAATACCAGGCCGCGCTCGAAGCTGCATGCTACGAAGCCAACACCGACATGATGGCCGAATACGACTTCAAAAATCCGCAGGCATTGACCCGGCTGGTCAAGAACGGGGTCAAGCTGCACGCGTATTCGCCGGAAATCATGAAGGCTGCATACAAGGCGTCGTTCGAACTATACGAAGAAGAGGCGGCCAGAAACCCCGCGTGGAAAAAAATCTACGAGCCATGGAAGAAATTCCGCGACGAGGAATTTCTATGGCATCGCGTGGCCGAGCAGAACCTCGTGAATTTCCTCTACAGCCAGCAGGTGATCGAGTCCGGGTCTGCCGCCAAGAAAAAATAAAGTAAACCGCGCGCACAAATAAAAAAGGCGGCCACGGCCGCCTTTTTTCTCGTGCGCGACAGAACTTACGCGGTCGTGGCGGACTTGCCTTTGGACGTCGGCTTGCGCGCGTATTTTTGCTTGAACTTCTCGACGCGGCCGGCGGTGTCGACGATCTTCTGCTTGCCCGTATAGAACGGGTGGCACTCGGCGCACACCTCGATGTGGATGTCCTTGCCCATCGTCGAGCGCGTCTTGAACGAGCTGCCGCAACTGCAGATGACGTTTATCTCTTTGTATTCAGGGTGAATTTTTGCTTTCATTGCATTGTCCTTAACGGCTACCGTGGCGCGAAAAGCGGCGATTATCCCTTAGCGGGTCGGGACTTGCAAGTTGGGGCGGCGGCCTTTATTGCAAGGTGGGGAGTCGTGCCGCTAAAAATTGATACGCGGCTGCTCGGGCCGCCATGTCTCGAGCATGAGGCAACAGCCGGCGACAGCTGCCTTGCCGGCCTCGGGCGAGACTCGGCGGAAAACCGTGTTCGCCTCGCTTTGCGTTTCTCCCGCCACCTGGGCTTCGACAAAATAAACGCCATCGGCGCGGGTGTCGATTTCAAGCCGTCCCTGATCGGCACCGGAAACGGTTATGCGGTTGCGCCCCGGACGCACCGGCACGCGGAAATAAGTTTCGGGCAGCGATTCGCCGACCAACCTGCCGTCGACCCACAGCGTGGTGACGCCGTGTCCGCCGTAGCCGGTCGGACGGTAAATGTAAAGCAGGGCGGAATTCATCGCCGGCTCAAAACGCTTGGCTTCGGCATCGCGTGACGGCGACGCCAGGGGGGTCGAGCCGCAGCCCGCGATCAACGCGAGGATTACGCTGAGTGCGGGTGCAAGTTTCAGAATATTGCGCATCGCCATCATAAATAAGACTATGAAACGAAAGGATGTGCCGGGGTTCCGCGGTGCAGTGTCGCTTAAGCCTGGCCGGTCTAGATGTTGACCCTAGCCGTGTCTCATCGAGCCGAAAAAGTATTGTCGCGACTCGTTAGCCGCAGGCCCGCTTGCGGGAGCGACAACCGCGATTTCGGATTTCGAATTGCCGGCATAACAATTCTTGCGGAGGTCAGTACCCGGACTACCCACGCCGCATTGAGTCGAAGAAATCGGCGTTGTTCTTCGTGGAGCGCAGCTTGTCGACCAGGAACTCGGTTGCTTCGAGCTCGTCCATCGGGTAGAGCAGCTTGCGCAGGACCCAGATTTTTTGCAGGATATCCGCTTTCAGGAGCAGCTCTTCACGCCGCGTGCCCGACCGGTTGACGTTGATCGCGGGGTAAATCCGTTTTTCCGCCATGCGCCGGTCAAGATGGATCTCCATATTGCCGGTGCCCTTGAATTCTTCGTAGATCACGTCGTCCATGCGCGAGCCGGTGTCGATCAGCGCGGTGGCGATGATAGTGAGCGAACCGCCCTCTTCGATATTGCGCGCCGCGCCGAAGAAGCGCTTCGGGCGCTGCAACGCGTTGGCGTCGACGCCGCCCGTCAGCACTTTGCCGGATGCCGGCACGACGGTGTTGTAGGCGCGCGCGAGCCGCGTTATGGAATCGAGCAGAATTACGACGTCCTTCTTGTGCTCGATCAGGCGCTTCGCTTTTTCGATCACCATCTCGGCGACCTGCACGTGACGCGTCGCCGGCTCGTCGAAAGTCGATGCCACCACTTCACCCTTGACCGAACGCTGCATCTCGGTAACTTCCTCCGGGCGCTCGTCGATCAGCAGCACGATGAGATAGACCTCGGGGTTATTGGCGGCGATCGAGTGCGCGATGTGCTGCATCATGACGGTCTTGCCGCTTTTCGGGCTCGAGACCAGCAATCCGCGCTGGCCTTTGCCGATCGGCGCGATGATGTCGATGATGCGGCCGGTCAGGTTTTCTTCCGATTTGATGTCGCGCTCCATGATGAAGCGCTCGTTCGGAAACAGCGGCGTCAGGTTCTCGAACAGAATCTTATGCTTCGAATTCTCGGGCGACTCATCGTTGACTTTGTCGACCTTGACCAGCGCGAAGTAGCGTTCGCCTTCTTTCGGCGTGCGGATCTCGCCGTTGATCGAATCGCCGGTGTGCAGATTGAAGCGGCGGATCTGCGACGGGCTCACGTAAATGTCGTCGGTGCCGGCGAGATACGAGGTGTCGGGCGAACGCAGGAAGCCGAAACCGTCGGGCAGCACTTCGAGCGTGCCTTCGCCGAAAATCGCTTCGCCTTTCTTGGCGCGGTTTTTCAGCAGCGCGAAGATGAGTTCCTGCTTGCGCAGGCGGTTGGCGCCCTCGATTTCGTTGGCAACCGCCATCTCCACGAGCTCGGTCACATGGAGATTTTTCAGATCGGATAGATGCATAGAGTTATAGATAGAGTTAGGGCGGGGCTCGGCTACGGGGACTGCGGGAAATGTGGGAGGCGGCGCGGGGCTTGCGCCCGTCCGGCATGCCCCCGAGAGGGTCAGGCTGCCGGATAATTTGGAACTAGGTTAACCAGTTCAGATATTGCTGTCAATAAACGCCGTAAGCTGGGATTTTGAGAGGGCACCGACCTTGGTCGCCGCGAGAGTGCCGTTCTTGAACAGCATGAGGGTCGGGATGCCGCGGATGCCGTACTTGGGAGGGGTCGCCTGGTTCTCATCGATATTGAGTTTTGCGACCTTCAGTTTGCCCGCGTAGTCTTTCGCGATGTCGTCGAGCAACGGCGCGATCATCTTGCACGGCCCGCACCATTCGGCCCAATAATCGACGAGCACCGGCTTGTCGGCCTGCAGTACTTCAGGCTCGAAATTATCGTCGGTCACGTGGTGAATATGCTCGCTCATGCTCGGTTCTCCTGCTGCGTCGTATCGGGGGATGCCATCGTAATCGTATGGCGGAAAGGGAAGTTGAAGCTGCTCGTATGCTAACGAAAAACCGCCTGTTTGTGAAGCGGCGGGCGCCTACGCGGGTTGGCGAGGCGTTTCTGATAAAATAGCCGTGTTCAACTGCTCGAAACTGGCTGGTTTGGCCAAGGATTACCATGACTTACGTCGTTACTGAAACATGCATCAAATGCAAGTACACCGATTGCGTCGACGTCTGCCCCGTCGATTGCTTCCGGGAAGGCCCTAACTTTCTCGTCATTGACCCGGACGAGTGCATCGACTGCACGCTGTGTGTCGCCGAATGCCCGGTCGAAGCGATCTTCGCCGAAGACGATGTGCCCGACAGCCAGAAGGAATACACCGCGCTCAATGCCGAGCTTTCGAAGGTGTGGAAACCGATTATTGAAAAGATCCCCGGGCCACCTGATGCGGACGAGTGGGCAAAAGTGAAAGAGAAGAAGCATCTATTGGAGAAGTAGCGTGCAGATGTAATTCCGCATCCCGGGCGCGCTCCAGGGTCGCATCCCCACAAGCGGAGCCGCTGCTCAGCCTTCCACACGCCTACGCTTCCGACTGGGTAAATGCGAGAGAGAAGACCGGATGCCCACCGACACCGATCTTCCGCGACTTGCCAAATCCGAACTTTTCGCGCGCCTCGCTGAAGGCCTTAGCGCGGGTGTAACTGTCGTTACGCCCAACCGGCGGCTTGCGCAGGAACTTGCGGGCGAATTCGACGCAAGCCAAATCGCGCGCGGGCTGCAATCATGGGAAGCGGCGGACATCTTGCCATTCGGGCCGTTCGTCGGGCGCTGTTGGGAAAGTGCCGTCTATTCGGAGCTGGGTGCAGATTCGCCGCAACTGCTGACGGCAGCGCAGGAACAGGCGCTGTGGGAAGAAATTATCGGCGGCAGTCAGTGGGGCGCGCAGTTGCTTACGCCGTCGCGCGCGTCGGCGCAATGCCGCGATGCGTGGCGCCTGGCGCAGGCATGGCGCATTGCCGGCGCACTCGAGAAATTTCCCGGCAACGACGACGCGCAGGCTTTCGCGGAATGGGCGCGCGCTTATGTAAAACGCACGGCGCGCGAGATCGATTCAGCGCGGCTGCCGGACAGGGTGGCGAAGTTGCTGCACGAGCCTGCGCTGGCCAAACCGCGCGTCCTCGTGGCCTATGCCTTCGACATATTGCCGCCGCAGATCGCCGATTTTTTTCGGGCCTGCCGGGCCGCCGGCGTCGAAGTCGCACTGTGTGGGCCGCAACGAAGGCAGGCTACTGCAGTGCGCACCGCTTTTGCCTCGTCGCGCATGGAGCTCGAAGCGGCCGCCTGCTGGGCGCGTGAGCGGCTCGAGACGGCGCACCGGCAAACAGCCACAACGATTGTCGCCTATCCGCGCATTGGCGTGGTCGTGCCGGATCTCGAGCACCGTCGCCAGGAAGTCGCGCGTGTTTTTTCAAACGTCATGGAGCCGGGGTGGAACCTGCCGGGCGCAATGCCGCGGCAGCAACCTTTCAATATTTCAATCGGTATGCCGCTCTCGGCATATCCGCTCACGCATGCGGCGCTTGGCTTGCTCGCGCTCGCCGCGGGCGAAGTCGATTTCGCGCTGGCGAGCCGCCTCGTGCGCTCGCCGTTCATCGCCGGCGCCGAGGCCGAATTCGCGCCACGCGCACGGCTTGATGCGAACTTGCGCGAAGCGCTTCCCGCGCGTCTGACGCTGGTGCGCCTCGTCGGCGCTATTGAAGGTTGCCCGCAGCTGCGCGAGCGGTGCGAGGCGCTGTACACCTATGCAAAGGGCAATCTATCCGGTGCCCAATCGCCGCATGCATGGGGCCGCCACTTTTCGGCGCTGCTCGACGCCGCCGGATTTCCCGGCGAACGCGTGCTCGACTCGGCCGAATTTCAGACACGCGCAAAATTCTACGAAGTGCTTGGAGAATTCGCGCTGCTCGAAAAAGTGCTGCCGCGCATGAGTTGCGCGCAGGCGCTGGTGTTGTTGCGGCGAATTGCCGCCGACACGCTGTTTCAGCCCGAGTCGGAAACGGCGCCGGTGCAGATCCTCGGCATACTCGAATCGGCAGGCCTCGAGTTCGATCATTTGTGGATCAGCGGTTTGACGGATGAGGCTTGGCCGCTCGCCGCGCGCCCGAACCCGTTTATTCCGGTCGCGCTGCAGAAAAAAGCCGGCATACCGGAGGCATCTGCAGAAACCGCGCTGACGCTCGATCGCCGCATCACGGATGACTGGCTGCACGCGGCGGGCGAAGTCATCGTTTCGCATCCGTTGCGCGAGCAGGACCGCGACCTGCTGCCGAGCGCGCTGATCGAAGCGCTGGCGCTGGGTGAAATCGCAGTGCCGAAATTCGCGACTTATCGCGACGATGTTTACGCGGCGCGCAGTCTGGAGCGCGTTGCCGACGGCGCCGCGCCGCAGTATCCCGCGCGCCAGGTGCGCGGCGGCACGCGCGTGCTTGCCGATCAGGCAGCGTGCCCGTTTCGTGCGTTCGCCCGCCATCGCCTGGGCGCTGAAGGGCTGGCCACGCCGGCCGACGGGCTCGACGCGCGCGACCGCGGCAATCTGCTGCACGCGCTGATGGCGCAACTGTGGGGAACGCTGGGCACGCAATCGCGTCTCGCTGAAATTGCCCCCGGTGAATTGACGGCCGCGATCGATGCTGCGGCAGCGGGCGCCGTCGCGAAAGTGCGCGCGCAACGACCGGGAGTACTCGACGGACGACTGGAGGACCTCGAGCGCACGCGGCTGGCGCGACTGGCGCGAGAATGGCTTGCGGTGGAAAGCTCGCGCGGGGATTTCGACGTTGTCGCGCGCGAAGAAAAACGCGCGCTGCAGATCGCGGGACTGGAATTCAGCGGACGCATAGACCGCATGGACCGCCTGCCGGCGGGCGGCCACATCTTGATCGATTACAAGACGGGCCGCGCCACGCCGAATGACTGGCTTGGCGAGCGGCCCGACGATCCGCAACTTCCGTTGTATGCCATCACGGCGAAGGAAGATATCGCTGTTGTTGCTTTCGCGCGCATCAAGAAGGGCGAAATGCGCTTCATGGGGCTGGAGCGCGAGAAAGGCCTGCTGCCCAGGGCGAAGACCGCCGATCCGTGGGGCGGCCTCTTCGCGCAATGGCGGCGCGAGCTGGAGTTGCTCGGCGGCGAATTCGCGCAAGGTGTGGCGCGCGTCGATCCCAAGCGCGGGCTCAAGACCTGCCGTCACTGCGACCTGCAGCCGTTGTGCCGTGTCCATGAGCGCCTGGCCGCACTCGAGGACGATGAAGAGGGCGGGGAAGACGAATGAGCGACCGCGACACACGACGGCCTGAGATCGCCGACGCGCGCGAGCGCGAATGCGCGCTTGACCCGTCCTGCTCGTTCATCGTGCAGGCGCCGGCCGGCTCGGGCAAAACAGAACTGCTGGTGCAGCGGTACCTGCGCCTGCTGGCGACCGTCGAGCGGCCGGAAGAAATACTGGCGATCACGTTCACGCGCAAGGCCGCCGCGGAAATGAAACGCCGGGTATTGCGCGGCCTGCCCGGCGTGCTCGACGCGCAACGCATTGCCGATATCGCGCCGCGTCTGCGCGTGCAGACGATAGATGCGCTGTGCGCTTCGCTTACGCGCCAGATGCCGGTGCTCGCGCGCTTCGGCGCGCAGCCGGAGATCGTGCAGGACGCGCGCGAGCTGCACGCCGAAGCCGCGCGTCGGGCGCTCGCGCTGGAACCGCCGAATGCGCACGCGGAACGGCTGCTCGTCCATCTGGATAACAATCTCGACGCCGCGCGCGAGCTCATCGCGAAAATGCTGGCGCGCCGCGACCAATGGCTGCGCAAGACCGGCGGCACGCCCACGCGCGCGGAACTCGAGGCCGCTTTCGCCGCAGAGCGTGCACGGCTGCTCGCGCGCGCGTGCGCGCTGGTGCCCGACGCTTGCGCGGAGCTCGCGCAGGAATTGCTCACCAAGGAAGGCAAATGGCGCAAGCGGCACAAGCGTGCGCAAGCGCTCGGGGCGGCGGATGCCGACGGCTGTGTGGAAGCGGCGCTTGCCGCACTGCAAGCGCTGCCGCCCGTGGAATATTCCGACAAGCAATGGGAGGTGTTGAGCGCGATGCTCGCACTGTTGCCGCGCGCCGCCGCTGAACTGCTGCTGGTATTCGCTGAGCGCGGTCAGGCCGATTTCACGGAGATCGCCCAGGGTGCCATACGCGCGCTCGGCGATGCGGATGCGCCGACCGACCTGCTGCTGTCGCTCGACGTGCGCATCAAGCATATCCTGATCGATGAATTCCAAGATACGTCGCTCAGCCAGTGGGAACTGCTCGAGCGCCTGACCGCGGGCTGGCAGGGCGGAGACGGCCGTACGGTGTTTGCCGTCGGCGATCCCATGCAATCGATCTATCGGTTTCGCGAGGCGGAAGTCGGGTTGTTCCTGCGCGCGCGGCAGGCGGGACTCGGCGGCGTGTCGCTGGAAGCTCTGCGCGTCGCGACGAACTTTCGTTCGCAGGCCGGCATCGTCAACTGGGTTAACTCGACCTTCCCCAATATCCTGCCGGTCGCCGAAGACGAAATTTCCGGCGCAGTCCCGTATTCGCCATCGTCGGCGTTTCACCCGGCCCTGGACGGCGATGCCGTGCGCTGGCATTTGTTCGACGATCGCCCGAGCGAAGCGCGGCGCGTGGTCGAACTCGTGCAGGCGGCGCACGTGGCGCGCCCGCAGGGATCGATCGCCATTCTCGTGCGCAATCGCACGCATCTCGATCACATCGTGCCCGCGCTGAAAGAAGCCGGCATGCGCTATCGCGCGGTCGAGATCGAACGTCTCGGTGAAAAGCAGGTCGTGCAGGATCTCTATGCATTGACGCGTGCGCTCGCGCATCCGGCGGACCGCGCCGCCTGGCTCGCGGTACTGCGCGCGCCCTGGTGCGGACTTACTCCGGAGCAACTCGCGGGCCTGATGGAAGGCCGGCGCGACACGGTGTGGGAGGCGCTGCACGATGAAGAGCGGGTGCGCCTGCTCGACGACGACGCGCGCCGCCGGCTGGACCGTGTCGGCAGCGTGCTCGACGCGGCGCTCGCGCACCGTCTGCGCGGCAATCTGCGCGACCGCGTCGAAGGCGCCTGGCTGTCCCTTGGCGGGCCGGCGTGTTGCAGCGATGCGACCGAACTCGAAGATGCCGGGATCTTTCTCGATGAGCTCGCCGCGCGCGACGACGCAGGCGATCTGGCGGACCATGGCGCGCTCGCCGACAGTCTTGCTGAACTCTACGCGCTGCCTGATATGGCGGCCGGCGACGACGCGGTCGAGATCATGACAGTGCACAAAGCGAAGGGGCTCGAGTTCGATACGGTCATCATGCCGGGACTCGACCGCTCGCCGCGCCACAACGATCCGCCGCTGCTGATATGGAAAGCGCTCGGCGGCAACCGGCTGCTGCTCGCGCCGATACGCGAGGCCGGCGCCGATAAGGATGCCGCCTATGAATACGTGCGCGACCTGGAGCGCGAGGCGGAGGACATCGAGGCTGCGCGCCTTTTTTACGTCGCGGCGACGCGCGCGGCAACCGAGCTGCATTTGACGGCGTGCATCAGGCGCGATGATGAAGGCGGCGCCAAAACGCCATCGCGCCGCACGCTCTTGGGCAAAGCCTGGCAATTCGCCGCCGCCCACGCTGGCTCCGCGCCCGCGAGGCGTGCCGCGGATGCGTCCGCAATGGCGCAACAATTCACGCCGCAACAGTTCCTGCTGCGCTTTGCGCCGGATTTCGCGCTGCCCGTATTGCCGCCCGCTGCGCAATGGCAGGCGCCGGCGGCCGGCGCGCAGGACAACGCAGTGATCGAGTTTTCGTGGGCGGGCGAAACCGCGCGCCACGTCGGCACGGTTGTGCATCGCTGGCTGCAGCGCCTGGCTGACGATGCACTCGAGGGATGGACGCCGGCGCGTATCGAAGCGCTGCGCCCGCGCCTTGCGCGTGAGCTCGAGCGCCGCGGCGTGCGGCCGGCCGAGTGCGCGGAAGCTGCAGCGCGCGTGGCGCGCGCGCTTGCGCAAACATTGCAGGATGAGCGCGGGCGCTGGCTGCTCGGCCCGCATGCGGACGCCCGCAGCGAGTACCGCGTGCGACGCGTGGTCGGCAACGTGCTGCACAGTTACATGATGGATCGCGTGTTCCGCGATGAAGAGGGCGTGCGCTGGATCGCCGACTACAAGACAAGCAGCCACGAGGGCGCGAATCTCGAAGCGTTTCTCGATCAGGAGCGCGTGCGCTATAAAGCGCAGCTCGCGCGGTACGCCGCGGCGCTTGGCGAGCCGGGGATCAAGCTCGGTTTGTATTTCCCGCTTCATTCGGGGTGG
>JANYDM010000161.1 GCA_025363575.1 Betaproteobacteria bacterium
CGCGCGCCTAATGAAGGCCGATGCCAAGGTGGCCACCGGCTACACCCCGAAAGCACTGACGTCATGGACCAAAAACGTTCAGAGCTGGGCGCAAGGCAGCGAGCCGGCCGGATTGCCTCACATCGACAAGAAACCCGCCAAGCAGCAGCCGCGAGATGTGTTCTTGTTCTTCATCAATGGTGCGAAGGAAAGAGCGCCGGCGGCAGCGGGCGAGTTGCTAAAGCTGCTGCAGAAAAAATAGCGGCTTTTCGACTGCCGCAACCGCCAGTTGCCAACCCTCACCCGAGTACTTAAATTACATTGTCATGCTCACCCGCGTGACTCTATTACATTTGGGTAGATAAAATTTGGCAACTCAAACGCCTTGGGAGATTTATCGCAATCTTCTGTATACGCATTTTGTAGATGGTGAAACGTGGTTCAAGTCGACTCCCGAAGGGATTCGCATGCCGGTTCCGCGAATGTTTGATCACGCTACACTAGCCGGCGAACCCGAGATCAGTTATCAGATAAGGAATCTGACGAATTGTTTCGGAGAGTTTCGGCCTTGATCATTCCGTACTTTCAATGTTAAAACAAACAGAAGCAACGCTCTGGTTCTCAGGCATCCCGGCTTTCGCTTGTATTACGCGGGCGGACGTTAGACGTCGCTTTAAAAACCGCTCTCATTATCAGGGCACATCGCGATCAATTTTAAACAGACAAAAAATGGGGCAATTTTGAGACAAATATTCGCAGGCCTGTTCCTATGTTTTTCCATTAACTGCGTTTCTGCGCAGGACCGGATGCCGCGCATTCCGGAAGAAAAATTGACGTCCGAACAAAAGCAGGCGATCGCGGAAATCACCGCCGGCCCGCGAAAGGCATTCATCGGTCCCTTCGTGCCTATGGTACGGAGCCCCGGATTCATGCGCCCCGTGCAGAAAGTCGGTGAGTACATACGCTACACCACCAAACTCGACCGGCGGCTCGGCGAGATGGCCGCATTGATGGCCGCGCGGAACTGGACACAGCAATACGAGTGGCACGGCCATTATCCGCAAGCGCTAAAGGCCGGGCTCAAGCAGAGCATCGTCGATGCAATTGCCGAAGGCAGACGGCCCACGGGCATGGCGGATGACGAGGAGATTCTTTACGACTTTGTGATGGAATTGTTCGCCAACAAAGGCGTCAGCGATGCGACGTATGCAAAGACACTTGCGAAATTCGGCGATGAGCTGCTCGTCGATATTTGTGGCAACGTCGGTTATTACCTAATGATCGGGATGCTGATGAACGTCGCGCGCACGCCCGTCCCCGAAGGTCTGCCGGCGTTGCTCGACCCGCTGCCGCGTTGAGGCTAAGAACCTGGCTTAGCCCGTCCTTCGCCGAAACTTCTGAAACCCCGCGGGCTTTAGCGGGGCCATGCGCTTCACCGCGCCCGCGTTAACAATCACCTCACCGACATAGAAGTCACCCTTCTTGTCGGCCCAGATGCCGTGCGGCGCTACGAAGTTGCCAGGCAGCACGGGATTTTCGCCGCCGACTTGCGCGTAGATGCCGCCGTCCGGATCGCACACAGTTACGCGCGCGATCGGCGAGTGTCCGCATGGCGGATAGACCATGGTCTGGTCGTGAGCAGGCAGCGGTCCTTCGGAGCGCTTCATCATGTAGTTGTGAAAGCCGCCTTCGGCGATGTGCAGCATGTCCTGGTCGTCGATGAAGATGTCGTACGGGCGATTCAGGAACGTCCACTCGCGCAGGTATTCGCCGTCGGGCTTGAAGATTTGCACGCGTGAATTCTCGCGGTCGGCGACGTAGACGAGCCCCGCACTGTCGACCGCGATGCCGTGCGGCAGCATGAACTGCCCCGGACCACGCCCCGGCTCGCCCCATGAGAACAGCAACTTCCCTTCTTTCGAAAATTTGTGGACGCGCGCGTTGCCGTAGCCGTCCGCGATGTACATGTCGCCGCTGGGCAGCACCGCGACGTTGGTCACGCGATGAAACGGCCCCGCCGCGTATTTGACCGGGCTCACGCCTATTTTGTATCCGGTGTCGGCCGCTTTGCCTGACTCGCCGAGCGTCATTAGCTTCTTGCCATCGACCGTGAACTTATGGACGGTATGGTCCTTGTCGTCGGCGAGCCACACGTTGTCTGCATGGTCGATAAAGATGCCGTGCGGGCTGTTGAACATGCCCTCGCCCCACGCATTGAGGAACTTGCCCTCTTTGTCGAAGATGATCATCGGGTACTTGCCGCGGTTGAACACGTAAACGCGGTCTTGTGAGTCGCAGGCGACTCCGGCGACTTCGAAGAAACTCCAACCGTCGGGCATTTGCTCCCAGCCCTTGATCACTTCGTATTCGATTTTGTGCGGGCCTACGCCCATGTCGTTTCCTCTCCGTTACCAGACGTTGCCGACTGGCAGTGCTGCACGAAGCGCTGCGGCAAAGCCGCAGCACCGGCTGAATGCGCAAATCAACCGCGCAGGTTCTTATTGAAGAAATCCACTGTGCGCTGCCAGGCGAGCTTGGCCGCCGCTTCGTCGTAACGCGGCGTCGTATCGTTATGAAAGCCGTGGTTCACGTTCGGGTAGATAAACGCTTCGTAGCGCACGTTGTTAGCCTTCAGCGCCGCCTCATACGCAGGCCAGCCGGCATTGATGCGCTCGTCGAGCCCGGCGTAATGGATCAGCAACGGCGCTTTGATTTTCGCGACGTCGGCCGCCGTGGGCTGCACGCCGTAGAAAGGCACCGCGCCGGCGAGATCGGGCAGGCGCACCGCGAGCATGTTGGAGATACCGCCGCCGAAGCAGAAGCCAACCGCGGCGAGCTTGCCATTACTTTCGGGACGGTTGCGAACGTAGAGCGCGCCCGTCACGAGGTCCTCCATGCGCTTGGCTGGATCGAGCGTGGCGAATGCCTTCACGGCTGTTTCTTCGTCGCCCGGATAGCCGCCCAGCGGCGTCAGCGCATCCGGCGCGAACGCGATGTAATTGAGCAGTGCGACGCGGCGCGTCACGTCCTCGATGTAGGGGTTGAGGCCCCGGTTCTCGTGGATGACGACGACCGCCGGCATCTTGCCGGTCGCGCTCGCCGGTTTGACGAGATAGCCTTTCATCGTGCCCGAGCCCTGTGGCGACGGATACTCGATGTACTCGGCCTTGATGCGCGGATCGTCTTTTTTGACCTGCTCGGCCCATGCGAAGTTCGGTCGCAGCGATTCGAGCATCGCTGCTGCCGTAAACCCGCCGACTGCGTACTTGCCCGCGCGGTCAAGGAAATCGCGCCGGCTCATGCGTCCGTGCACGTAGCCATCGAAGAGGTTGAGGACTTCCTGCGGAAAATCGCTTGCTTTCTTGCGTTCCATCTCGATGACTCCTTCCGGTGAAAATTAGTTTTTAACCAATGTCGAAGATGCAGGAGCTATAAGCAGCCGCAGATAAACGCGATAAACGCGGATAAAACAAAATCGAAAACTTTAACGAACAGACCTGCGCACATGGGGGCCAGCGTCACCCTCTAACGAATGTATAAGTCTTCGAACTTATCTGCGCTTATCTGCGGCTATCTGCGGCTACAAAATATTTACGCCAGCGCGCGCTTCGCATCGAGCAGCGCAAGCTTCACTTTTTCCGGCGACATCGGAGCGTGCCGCATGCGCACACCGGTCAGCCTGAATACGGCACTCGCGATCGCTGGCGCAACGAGCGGCGTCGACATCTGGCCCGCGCCAGTCGGATGATTGTCGGTGGGCATGACCTTGATGAACATCTCCGGCACGTCGCGCATGCGCGGCACCGGGTAGTTGTTGAAGTTTGACTGCTGGATCGCGCCATCCTCGAACGTAATGCGCTCCGTCAGCGCGAGGCCAAGCCCGTAGACGATGGAGCTTTCCGTTTGCGCGATTACGTTGTCCGGCTGGATCGCGATGCCGCAGTCGATCGTGCACCAGAACTTGTGCACGCGGATCGCGCCGGTCGCGCGGTTAACCGAGACCTCCGCGATGCCACCGAGCTGCGACCCTGTGTAGTCGATGTAGGCAAACCCAAGTGCGCGCCCGGCCGGACGCGGTTTGTTCCACTCTGCCATGCGCGCGACTTCCTCGACCACCGCGCGGGCACGCGGCTGGTTCTTGAGGAGCTCGAGGCGCAGCGCGATCGGATCAACGCCACGCTTGACCGCGATTTCGTCGAGAAACGCCTCGATCGCGTGCTTGGTCGGCCCGACGCCAATGCCGCGCAGCGACGATGTGCGGATTCCCGTGTCTTCCAGCAACCCTTCCACATGGCGATTCGGAATGTCGTAGGTTTTCAACTCGCCGCCGCGCAGCGCAATGCCGTCGCTGCCCTTGAACAATTTGTAGCGCACCGGGTCCTGAAACGCGAGCACCTGGTCGCACACGATGCGGTGGTGCCACGCGACGATATTGCCCTGCGCGTCGAGCCCCGCTTTCAGTCGTTGCACATAAAGCGGACGGAAGCGGCCGTTGCGCACATCGTCCTCGCGCGTCCACAAGAGCTTGACCGGACGCTTAGTCGCTTTCGACAACAACACCGATTCGACGACGAATTCTTCATCGCGATGGCCGCGGCGCCCGAAGCCGCCGCCCAGCAGCAACCCGTTGAACTTCACGCGCTCTTGCGCAATGCCGAGTATGTTCGCGGCGGCGGCAACCGCCATGCTCTGGCTCTGCGTGCCGCACCAGATCTCGACTGCGTCCGCATTGGCGGACACAGACGCCACGGAATTGAGCGGCTCCATTTGCGCGTGATAGGCGTAGTCGCACGTATATTCGGCTTCGATGACGCTCGCCGCCTGCTTCATCGCTGCGGGCGAGTCGCCGACCTTTTCCCATTCGACACCCTTGCGCGATTCGTCGCGCACGATCGCGGTAAATGCGGCGAGACCTTTTTGCGTCGAATGGCCCCACGCTTTGCCGCCACGCGTCCAGGTCACCTTCAACGCGGCTTTACCTTTGAATGCCGCCCACGGCGTTTCCGCGACTACGCCGACGCCGTACGGAAGCCGCACCGTGCCGACTACGCCTTCGATGGCGCGCGCGGCGTTATCATCGATCGCATCCGGCGCACCGCCTTCGACCGGCGCGCGCAGCACCGCCGCGTAAACCATGCCCGGCACCTGAGCGTCGATGCTGTACTGCGCGGTGCCGTTGACCTTGCCCGGCAATTCGACGCGCGGGACGTCCTTGCCGATGAGCCGGAAGTCTTTCGTCTTTTTTAACTGCGCCGGTGTGATGGTCGGCGCCGTCGCGGGGATTTCGGCAAACGCAGCGATCTCGCCATAAGCGAGACGGCGGCCCGATTTTTCGTGCAGTACCACGCTGGGGCCGGTCGTGAGTTCTGCCACGGGCACATTCCACTGGCGCGCGGCATTGTTGAGCAGCACAGCCCGCACCTGAGCGCCGAACGTGCGCAGCGCAGTAAAGTAGCCGTTGACCGCGAAACTGCCGGCCGTATACATCAGGCCGTTGAATCCGGGATTGCCGTAAAGCTTCTCGATCGGCGGCGCCGGCACGATACGCACCTTGCTCCAGTCGGCGTCGAGTTCTTCGGCGAGAATTAACGGTAGCGAAGTGAGCGAGCCCTGCCCCATCTCCGCGGCCGGCGACATGATGAATATCGTGCCATCGCCGGAGATCGTGACGTAATGGCTCATGACCACGTCTTTCCAGGCAGCATGCGCTTTATTGCCCGTGAGCAGTGACGGTACACCGGCCGCGATACCGAACGTGAGGCCCGCCGCGCCCGTCATGAAACGGCGGCGGTTCAAATTAACCGGCGTGTTCTCGATGTTGTCCATCATGCCTCCTTCGCCGCACGCTCAACCGCCTTCACGATCCGCGCGTACGTCCCGCACCGGCAGATGTTCGTGCTCATATGCTCGACGATCTGATCGCGTGTCGGATGCGGGTTCGTTTTCAGCAGGTCGGCCGCGCGCATGATCTGCCCCGATTGGCAGTAGCCGCATTGCGGCACCTGCTCGGCAAGCCACGCTTTCTGCAATTTGTGGCTGCTGTCGGGCGACAGGCCTTCAATGGTCGTGATGTTGCGCCCGCCCATCTGACTGACCGGCAGCAGGCAGGAGAACACCGATTTGCCGTCGACGTGCACCATGCACGCGCCGCACTGCCCTGCGCCGCAGCCGAACTTGGTGCCGGTCAATTTCAGATTCTCGCGCAGCACCCACAAGAGCGGCGTGTCGGCATGCGCGGTTATGGTCTGCCGCTTGCCGTTGACGGTCAGCGACGTCGTGGTCATCTGGGCCATGGATCCTCCTGTAGACGTACTCAGCGAACAACAGCGGGCTGGTTTGTTTTATTCCCGCTTGGACTGCGGACCATTCTAAAGCGGATTCAACCCACCCGATACAGCTTGCGCTCGGCTTTGTGCAGCCGCTCGAAACCCGACCTGGTCACGCGTATGAGTTCGCCAACCTGAACGCCCGCGCGCTTGCTTTCGTCCGCTTCTGTAGTAATTACATTCGGCTGCACGACGACCGTCATATTTTCTTCCAGCGTCATATCGGGCAGCGGACCGGCCGGGCGGCTCTTTGGACCGACGATGGGCTGAAAGTAACCGCCGCCGAATCCGTGCATGAGGTCGTCACAGACTGAGAACCCGGCTTTTTCGATTACGCCGGTGGCTTCGACGATTTCCTGCATCGTAGTGCCGTGGCGGACGACTTTCGTCACGGCGTCGAACGCAGCCTCGGCGGTTTGATAGAGATCGCGATAGAGCGGCGTCGGCTCGGCATCCACCGTCATCGTGCGCAGCACCTGACCCGCGTAATCCCACCAGAACGCCGACAGCTCGCAGAAAATGACGTCGCCCTTCTCCACCTTCTTCGGTGAGTGGTGCTGGGGCGGCACGAATATCCGCGGGTTCGCCATCGAAGTGCGGCCGACGTAGTGAATCATCGTGGTGCCGCCGTGGCCGACCCACGCACGCTCGATCATATTGCCGAGCTCGCGCTCGGTCATGCCGACGCGGGTTTCATTGACGAGCGCCGCAAGGCCCGCGTCCGACAGGGCGGCCCCTATGCGCAGCCAGTCGATCTCTTCATCCGATTTGATCGTGCGCAAGCGGATGTATTCGGCATCGAGCCCGACGAGCTGAAAATGCTCCTCGAGCGCACGCCACTTCGATACGACGAGCGGACCCATGACGCCGACTTTTTTCGCTCCGCGGCGCTTCAATTCCGCGATGGTTTTCTGAATGCCGTGGTGCTCGCCCCACTGCACGTCGATGCCGCGCGCGATCTTTTTGCCGAGCGGGAAGTGGTTGTACCACTCCATGAACATGGTCATCTTCACGCCGGGCTTGAACACGACGTAGGCTTCGACGGTACCCGGCCAGCCGGTAACCCATTGCGGCGCATTGCCCACCCGATGATCGGTCACTACCAGCAGATGATCGACACCCGCCTTTTGCATCACACCATCGAGCAACTTGTGCCGGCGCGCGTACTCGGCATCCGAGAAACGCGGGTATTCCTGCTGCATGATCGCAGCGAGACGCGGCTCCAGATTGAGGATGCTGGTTTCCGTCTTACTCATCACTCATCCCTCCCTCATCACTTTTTTTCTTCAAGCCACGGATACGCGCTCGTGACGCTCGCGGCGCCGACAGGTTGCGTCGGGCGCACCCACGATGAATTCAGCTGCGCGAGCGAAGTTACGCCCATCAATCCCATGGCCGTACGGATTTCGACGTCCATCAATTCGAGCATGCGCTTGACCCCCGCTTCGCCGCCGGCTGCGAGCGACCAGCCGAGCAGCTTGCCGACGCCGACCGCGCGCGCACCGAGCGAGATCGCCTTGATGACGTCGGTGCCGCGCTGCACGCCGCCGTCCCACAGGATCTCAGCGCGCCCCGCGACCGCGTCCACCACCTCGGGCAGCACTTCTATCGTGCCCTGTGCATGATCGAGCTGGCGGCCGCCGTGGTTCGACACGTAGACCACGTCCGCGCCGTGCTCCACCGACAATTTCGCATCTTCCGCAGTCGCCACGCCCTTCACGATCAGCGGCAGCTTGCTGCGCTCTTTCATCCAGACGAGGTCGCTCCATTGCAGGCCCATCTGGAACGACGGGTCGCCGAAGCCCTCGCGCACGCTCGCGCGGCTGATGATGTCGCGCTCGCGGCGGCCGTAGTAATTGCGATCGACGCATACGCAGAGCGCGCGATAGCCGGCGGCCTTCACGCGGTCGAGTATGTCCTCAACCCATTTGCGATCGGCGCGCACGTACAGCTGGAAAATCAACGGCTCGCTTACGGCCGCAGCAGCCGCTTCAAAACCGGGCTTCGCGGCGGTGCTTATGAAAGCCGCCGCGCCATGCGCAACGGCGGCGCGCGCGACTGGAATCGCGCCCTCCTGCGGATTGATGAAGCCAACCAGGCCGCCGACGGGCGCGAGGAACACCGGACTCGCGAGTTTCTTGCCGAGCAGCGTCGTCGAGATATCGATATTGCGCACATCCACCAGCACGCGCTGGCGCAGCGCCAGGCTATCGAGCGCCTGCCGGTTGCGCTTCAAGGTCGTTTCCGAATCGGCGCCCCCGGTGAGGTGGTTCCACAGATCCTGCGACAGATTGCGCCGCGCGGCGGCGACGATCTCCTGCAGCGACAAAAATTGGGGTGCGGCGGGTTTTACCGCGCGCCGCCGCGCCGGATGCTTGCGCGTATGCGCATTGCGCGTCGATTTACGCGGTGGTCGTTTAAGTTTGGCCATACACTTTCCCGATCACAACTCCACCATTACAGAATCAAAACATTTCACCGCAAAGGCCCTTTGCAATAATGCTCAGACGCTCATTGCGGCTGGATGCCCGCCGCCTTAATGATGCGCCCGTTGTCTTCGATCTCCTTGCGCACGAAATGGGCAAATTCCGGCGTCGTCATCACCAGCGTTTCGGTGCTCGCTTTAGCGAACTGTTCTTTCATGTCGGCGCTCGCGAGAACACTATTGATGTCGTGCGCAATCCTGTTGACTAGCGCCGGCGGCATGCCGCCCGGCCCCCATACGGCGAACCACAGCAGAAAGTCGAAGCCTTTCACGCCCGCCTCGGCAACGGTCGGCACGTTCGGCAGCTGGCTTGAGCGCTTCGCACCGCTAACCGCCAACGCGCGCAGCTTGCCGCTCTGCACGAAAGGCAGCGCGGCCGTGATGGGTGCAAAATAGCCTGTCGTGCGGCCGCCGATGATGTCGGTGACTACCTCAGGCGTGCCTTTGTACGGGATGTGTGCGAGATCGACGCCGGCCGCGAGCTTGAATTTTTCGAGATTGAGATGCGTGCCCGTGCCTACGCCCGCCGAGCCGAAATTGAGCTGACCCGGCTTCGCTTTCGCCTCTGCAATGAGCTCCGTCACCGATTTGATGCTCGACGACGGGTTAACGACCAGCACGTTCGGTTGCGAGCAAACGGACGCGATCGGGGTGAAATCCCTGAGCGTGTCGTAAGGCAGCTTGGCGTAGAGCGCCGGGTTGATGCTTTGCGCCGACGAATTGAACAGCAACGTGTAGCCGTCCGGCGTAGCTTTCGCCACTGCGGCCGCCGCAATCGAGCTGCCGGCCCCCGAACGGTTGTCGGCAACGACGTTCTGTCCCCACATGTCGCCGAGCTTCTGCCCGAGCATCCGCGCGAGTATGTCGGTGGACGTGCCGGGCAAGAAACCGATGTACATGTGCACCGGCTTGATCGGAAAATCCTGCGCTTGTGCGACGCATGCGGCTCCCGCCAGCAAGACGGCGGCGATTCTAGTGCTGGGTTTCATCGGCTGTTCCCCGGTTATTATTTGTTGGCCATCACAAGCCATCGCTGATCTGCACGTTTTCCGGCTTGAGCTCGACGCCGGACGCCTTCGCCTGCAGCAGCAGCAATTGCGAGAAATCCTGGTCGTAACCGCCGTCAATCAGCTTCTGGACCTGGTCGCGCGCGATCGCAGTCGTCGGCATCGGCACGCCGCGCGCCTTGCCGGCATTCAATCCCAAATCGATATCCTTGCGCAGCAATTCGGGCGTAAACGTCACGTGGAAATCGAGGTTGGCGATGGCCGGCGTTTTGTAACGCGTAAACATCGAGCCCATCACGCTCTTGTTGAGGAAATCAAGAAACGCGTGCCTCTGCATGCCGGCCTTCTCCGCGAGCACCGTTATTTCACACAGGTTCTGAATCACGACACCCAGCATCACGTTATGGCAGATCTTGGCGATGCGCGACAACTCGCCCTCGCCCACGTAGCTGACGCCCTGGCCGATCGCCTCCAGGTACGGCGCAACCGCGTCGAACGCGTCCTTTGGGCCCGACGCGACGACCGTCAATTTGCCCGCCTTGATCACCTTTGCATTGCCCGATACCGGCGCCGCCAGGAATTTCACGCCCTCCTTGGCCAGCTTCTCGCGGATCTCGGCGGACTCTTCGAGTGAAATCGACGTGCTGTCGACGACGATCTTCGGCTTCCTGCCTTTGGCCATGATGCCGTTGGCGCCGAACAATACTTCTTTCACGTCCTTGCCAGTCGACACCATGGTGAACACGATATCGCAACCTGCGAGGTCGGGCAGCGCGTCGACGACCTTGGCGCCGTACTCTCTGAGCGGCTCGGCTTTGGACTTGGTGCGGTTCCAGACTGCAATATCGCAGCCCGCCTGCGCGAGGCGCTGCGCCATTGCGTAACCCATGCGGCCAATGCCGATCCAGCCCAGCTTGTGTTGTTTCATGTTCGCTGCCATTTCATTTTCCAATCGAGAAAAGTCAAAAACATTTGCCACAGAGGGCACAGAGTTCACCGAGGTAAAACAGAACAGAAAAAGGGCCTTGCATTTCTCTGTGCTCTCCGTGGCCCGGCCTTATTGTTTTACGGCGAGTCGGCGCTCGATCCAGGGCATCACCACTTCATCGAGTATCTTGCGTTGCGGCCATTGGTCAGAACGTCCCATGTGGCCGCCGGCCGGATTTACCCAAGCGTCCTTGGGATCGCCGTGCTTCATCATCAGGTACAAATCGGCGATGGGCTGCTGCGTGTCCTTCTCGCCGTTGACGAGCAGCATGGGCGCTGACGGCTTGTCTAGAAAGCCGCTGTCCAACAGCGAAAGCCGCGGCCCGTAGGCGAGAAACTCCTCCATTGTTTTGGCTTCAAAGACGGCCGAGCGCGCGGGAAACAAATCAAACAGATATTCGCGCGTGGTCAGCCCCTTCTTTTGGAATTCGGGCTGGAAGTACCCATGAACGCCGACACCATGCACGACTGCGCCGCGGATGCGCTCACGTTCTGTATACGCGAGTTTAGCCGCCCAATAGCCGCTCCAGCTCTGGCCGCGCACGACTATGCGCTTCGCATCGATGTCATTGCGCGTCTGCAGATAATCGAGCACGCGCGAATACATGCGCTCGGCGCCGACGTCCACTTTCAGCGGTGCCTGGCCGGTGCCGGGCATGTCGAGCGCGAGCACCGCGATGCCCCGCCGGATCAGGCTGTCACTGGTCGCGGCGACGTCTTCTTTGCGCGTATCGAGACCGCTGATGCCGAGCAGCAAAGGCGCCGGCCGGACGTTAGGCGGTAGGCGCAGGTAGCCGACGATCTCTTTACCTTCAAATGGAATGCGCACGATCTCAAGCGGCGGATCGATCAACTTCCCATAGGCGGCAAACGCTTCGAGCGCTTTTGCGTACGCCTGCTTTTTCCCCGGAGAATTCTCGACCGGCCAGCGCGCAAAGTTGTAGGTCTCCCATGCGTGCTTGTAGCTTTCCGCGGCTTCGCGTGGCGCGGATGCCTGCTGCGACTTCGCCTTGTCCATATACCGGTCGCCGATTCGGCTGAACGCAGCGGCCCATGCATCCGGCTCGAGACTATTCAGATTTGACATGGCCTCGCGCACGTCGTCCGGCTTGACACCGCCGAGCGGTGGCAGGCTGCGGTCGGCGCGGCGCTGGGTTTCCTGCTTGAGCTCTGCCAGATCGCGCGGGCCGGTGCTTTGCGCGTATGCGAACGCGGGCGCAATCAGCATCGCCAGCAATACGATAAATTTATTCATTGAAGGCCTGCGTCCAGTCGCAGCTTTCAAGCGCCATCCGCACTTCACGCAGGAACGCCGCCGAATATGCGCCGTCGACCGCGCGATGGTCGAACGACTGCGCAAGCACGCCGATCGGCCGAATGGCAATTGTGTCGCCCGCGTCGCTTTCGATGACGACAGGTTTTTTGTGTATGCCATCGGTCGACAGAATAGCGACCTGCGGCGGACTGATAATGGCCGCTGTAATGAGCGTGCCGAACGCGCCGTTGTTCGAAATCGTATACGTGGCCTGCGTCATGTCGTCGGGCTTGAGGCGGTTGTCGCGCGCTCGCCGTGCGAGATCGTTGATTTCGCGCGCCAGGTCCGGCAGCGATTTCTTCGTCACGTCTTTGACCACCGGCACGACGAGGCCTTCGAAATTCAGATCGACCGCGATGCCGAGGTTGATGTTGGCATGCAGCACGAGGTCGTCGCGGTCGAGGCTCGCATTGAGCAGCGGAAATTTGGCGAGCGCCGTCGCCACCGCACTGGCGATAAACGGCAGATAAGTCAGCGCAAATCCTTCGCGGGCTTTCCATGCATCGCCCGCCGTTTTACGCACCGCATCGACGCGCGAGAAATCCACTTCGACCGCCTGCAACACATGCGGAACCGTCTGCCACGATTTAGCGAGGTGTTCGGCAGTGCGCTTGCGGATATTGTTGAGCGGCTTGCGCGTCTGCCCGGCGATTGTGTAAGGCGCCCGCGGCTCGTTCCTTACCACGCCCGGCACGACCGCGCCGCGCTGCGCAATGACTTTCTCCACATCTTCACGCGTGATGCGCCCGTCGCGGCCGCTGCCTTTGACGTCGTCCGCAGTCAACTGATGCGCGGCAAAAAGCTGGCGCACCACCGGCGACAATCGTTCGCCCGCGCTCGCGGGCGCGAAGCGTGGCACGTGCGCAGTAGCCGTTACGGATGCTGCCGCGGCGACCGTCGCCTGTTTCGCCGCCACCGGCGCAGCAGCCGCAACGCCGCTTTCACGGATTACTGCCAGCGGCGCGCCGACCTTGGCGGTCACGCCCTCCTGCACGAGAATCTCCGCGATGATGCCCGCCACCGGCGCCGGTATCTCGGTACTGACTTTGTCGGTCTCGACGTCGAACAGCATCTCGTCGGCCTTCACCGCGTCGCCGACTTTTTTATACCACTTGGTGACGACACCCTCGGTGACCGTCTCGCCAAGCTGCGGCATGATGACTTCCATCTGCTTCCCCTAGAGCTATCGCCACGGAGGACACAGAGGTCACTGAGAATTCAAAACGAATGCAAACTCTCTGTGTTCTCTGCGCCCTCTGTGGCTAAGGTTTTGGCACGTTCGCTTCGTATACGATTTTTCCGCCGACCATCGTCATCAGCGGCTTGATGTCCTTGATCTGGTCGGCCGGTATTTTCAGATAGTCGCGGTCGAGCACCAGGAGATCGGCATAGCGGCCCGGCGCCAGCACGCCGAGCTTGTTGTCCTGGAACACGATGTAAGCATTGTTGCGTGTGTGCGCGATCAGCGCTTCTTCGCGCGTCAGCGTCTGCCGGTTGACCTTACGGCCGCCGATCATCTTGCCCGTGACGGCGAATGACAGGTTGTAGAACGGGTTCGACGTCGTCACCGCGGTCGCATCCGATCCGAGGCCCCACGGAATCCCGCCGTCGCGCACGAGCCGGAACGGCGGCATATCCCACGCGCGTTCGCCGTGCGCCTCGTGCTCCAGCGCGCCCTGGATCAGCGGCCGCGTGTGAATCTGTGCCGTCATGCCGAGCCGCTTCATGCGCTCGATCTGCGCAGGCGTGATCTGATCGACGTGCGAGAACGACCAGCGCAATCCCTTGATCGGCTTATCGCGGTTGATCCTTTCATAGATGTCGAGGAAGGCGTCGATCGAATTCTCCATCTCGACGTGGGCGTTGACGTACAGCCCCTGTTGCGCGGCCGCCCGCACGATGCGCTCCCACTGGGCCAGGTCTTCCGGCTTGGTGTTGCCGCGCGGCGCGAGCAAGGTCGTGTACACGCCGTTGTATACGGACTCTCCGTAACCGACATTGTCGAAATAATCGTTGCCCTGGAATGGTTTGAAGCCCGGCATTTCGGCAACGACCTTGTCCACTTCCTGCGGCGTGGCCGGCTGGCGCATGATCTGCCAGTAAATGCGGACGTTGAGCTCGCCCCGGTCTGCGAGCTCGCGATACGCATCGTAATGCTCGTCGGTCATGCCGCGACCGCCGGCGTCCAGCCATGCGGTCAATCCCACCGAATTGAGAAAGGCAACGACGTCGCGCGCGTTCTGTCGCCACTGCGCCTTGTTCGCGAGCGGCACCTTGGCGGCCATGAAGGCGACTCCGCCGGCACCACTGATGCGTCCGGTCAGCGCGCCCGCAGCGTCCTTCTCGATCGTTCCGCCCGGCGGGTTGGGCGTCGTGACGTCGATGTTCGCTGCTTTGAGTGCGGCGGTATTGAGCCAGGTCTGGCGGTAGATCGCCTGCAGCGCCACCGGATTGTTGGGCGCGAGGCGGTCGAGCTCAGCGAGCGGGAAGCCGCGCGGATCGTCAATGAACTGCTCTTCGGACCAGCCGCCCAGCGTGACTATCCATTCGCCGGGTTTCGCCGCGCGCACGCGCGCTTCGAGCATTTTCACGACTTGCGCGCGCGAGGTGATGCCGTCGAGGCGCATCTCCTCATGCCACTTTTCCGCGACGCGCACGAAATGCGCATGGTTGTCGATCAGGCCGGGAATAACAGTCTTGCCCTTGAGGTCGATTTTCTTTGTGCTCGCGTCGGCAAGCCTGGCAACGTCCGTCGTCTTGCCTACTGCAATGATGCGGCCGTCCTTGATCGCAACCGCCTGCGCGATGCTGAACCGGTCGTCGACGGTGACGATCTTTCCATTCGTGAGAATAGTGTCCGCTGTCTGCGCGGCTTGCACCGGCGGCGACAGCAAAAGAACTTCACCGCCAAGGACGCAAAGGAAAAGCAACAACTCGAATCTTTTAATTTGTATTCTTTGCATTTGTCTTCCTTTGCATCCTTCGCGTACCCCTCAAGGGGGTATGAAAAAGAATCCTTCGCGGTTCAAAGATTTACGCTCTAATCCATCTTCTCGCGGATCTCGCGCACGATGCGCGCGACCGACGGGATCGTATTGTCTTCGAGCAAATCCGCCGACGGCAGCGGCACATGCGGCGTGGTGATGCGCACGATGGGCGCGTCGAGGCTCCAGAAACATTCCTCGGCGACGATGGACACGATTTCCGCGCCCCAACCGCACAGGCGCGGGTTTTCTTCGACGGTGAAAAGGCGACCCGTTTTGCCGACTTCGGCGAGGATGGTCTGAGTATCGAGCGGCACCAGCGAGCGCAGGTCGATCACCGTGGCCGCGATGCCGTGCTCTTTTTCGAGCTCCGTCGCCGCATCCATTGCCTTGTGCACCATCGAGGCCAGCGCAACTATCGTGCAGTCCTTGCCGCTGCGCAGCACCTTGGCCTTGCCGAGCACGTCGACGTATTCGCCGTCGGGGACCTCGCCTTTCATCGAATAAAGCGATTTCTGCTCGAAGAACAAGACGGGATCCGGATCGCGCACTGCCGCGGCGAGCAGGCCTTTGACGTCGGCCGGAAATGCCGGCGCGACCACTTTGATGCCCGGGATCATCATCGCCCAGTTTTCCACGGCCTGCGAATGCTGCGCGCCGAAGCGAGAACCCGAACCATTGGCCGTGCGTATCACCAGCGGCAGCGAAATCTGGCCGTTGGTCATGTAGCGCGACTTGGCGATTTCATTGGCGACGATGTCCCAGCACACAGCGAGAAAATCGGAAAACATGATCTCAGCTATGGGCCGGAGTCCCGTCATCGCCGCGCCCATGGCGGCACCCAGTATTGCCTGCTCTGAAATCGGACAGTCGCGCACGCGCTTGGGCCCGAACTTGTCGAGCAGGCCGACCGTCGCCTTGAACACGCCGCCGGCAGCGGCGACGTCTTCGCCGAGGAACACCACGCGCTCGTCGCGCTCCATCTCCTGCGCGATGCCCGCGGCGACGGCGTCGCGATAGCTCAGTTCCGCCATGCTGCACCTCCGTCGGCCCACACGTTCTTCTCGATGTCGTCTATCGACGGCAACGGCGACACTTTCGCCGTCGCGGTTGCCGCGTCCACCTTTCCCATCGCCGTGGCTTCCATGTCCTTTAACGTCGGTTCGTTAAAGCCCTCTTTCAGCAAGCGCTCGCGGTACATGAGGAGCGGATCGCGCAGGAGCCATTTCTCGAGTTCGCCCTCGGGGCGGTACTTGCCGGGATCGGCGCGTGAATGGCCGCTGTGCCGATAAGTCATTGCTTCGATCAGCGACGGCCCGCCCCCCGCACGCGCCTTCGCCAGCGCATCGCTCGCGACCTTATAGACGGCGTCGGCATCATTACCGTCCACAATGATGGAAGGCAGGCCGTAGGCTGAAGCGCGATCGGCGGCCGGATGCTCGACCGCAGTCACTTCCGATATCGGCGTGTATTCCATGTACAGGTTGTTCTCGCACACATACACCACCGGCAGCTTCCACACTGCGGCGAAATTGAGCGCCTCGTGGAACGCGCCGATATTGGTCGTGCCATCGCCGAAAAAACACACCGCGACCTGCTCAGTGCCGCGATACTGCGCCGACCATGCCGCGCCTGCCGCGACCGGCAGATGCGCGCCGATAATTGCGTACGAACCCATAACGCCCTTCTCGACGTCAGTCAGATGCATGGAGCCGCCCTTGCCGCCGAGCAGCCCGCACTGGCGCCCCATCAATTCACCGAGCACACCTTCCATCGATGCGCCGCGCGCGAGCGTATGCGCGTGTCCTCGATACGTGCAGAACGTCCAGTCATCGGGACGCATCGCGACGCCGAACGCAGCGGCTATCGCTTCCTGCCCCAGCGACAAATGGCTCGTGCCTTTGATCAGATTCTGCAGAAAAAGGTCGTAGGCACGCTTCTCGCAGTATCTGAGTTCCAGTTGCAGGCGGTACAGCTCGCTTTTTGTCTCACGCCCAATTTCCATCGCCGGCGAAGCGGCTTTTTTCACTGCTGCTGACTTGGCCATGACCTTCCTAGTATTTGTTCGCAATCGGCAGTTCCTGCGCCGGAAACAGCGTGATGATCTTCGCGCCGTTGGGCGTCAGCACCACCTCTTCCTCGATGCGCGCCGCGGACACGCCGTCCGCCGCGGGACAAAAAGTCTCAACCGCGAACACCATGCCGGCTTTCAACTCGTAGGGATCCTTCAGCGAATTCAGGCGCGACACCAGCGGACGCTCGTGCAGGCCCAGGCCGAGTCCGTGGCAGAAGTTGAGTCCGAACGCCGACATTTCCGTCTCAAAGCCGATCTCGGTCGATTTCGGAAACATTTTCGCGACCTGGTCGGTCGAGACGCCCGGCTTCAGCATGCTGATCGCGCCGTCCATCCACTGCCGCGCTTTCTTGTACGCGTCATGTTGCGCCTTGGTCGCGCTGCCGACGGTGAACGTGCGGTAGTAGCAGGTCTTGTAACCCATGTACGACTGAATGATGTCGAAATAGGCCTGGTCGCCGGGTCGTATCATGCGGTCGGTGAAATTGTGCGGATGCGGGCTGCAGCGCTCGCCGGCAATCGCGTTGATCGCTTCGACGCAATCGGAGCCCATTTCGTAGAGCCGCTTGGTTGCCATTGCAACGATTTCGTTTTCACGGATGCCGGGCTTCAGCGCTTCGAAGATGTCCTGATAGACGCCGTCGCCCATCGCAGCGGCCATGTTGAGCAGCGTGATCTCATCGTTGCTCTTGATCTCGCGCGCCTCGAGCATTACCTGCTGGCCGTCCTGCACCTTGATGCCCAGCTTCTGCAGCGCGAACAGGAATGGCGGCTCGACGACGTCGATGCCGAGCGGCATGTCCGCGACGCCTTCCTGCACCAGGATGTCGTAGATTTCTTTCGCGGCTTCTTCAAATAATCCCACGCGCGGATTGATTGCGCCGCGCAGGCCGACGTTGCCGGCGAGGCAATGATTCGTCGGCAGCCATGGCGCGTACAGCTTGTGATGGCGCGCGGCCGAGCCGAAATCCCATACCCACGGCTCGCCGTTGCCGGTGAGCAGCGTCCAGCGCGTCAATTTGTCGCGCGCCCATTCGCCGATCACGGTGCTCGAGATGTAGCGCATGTTGTACTGGTCGAACACGAGCAGCGCGCCCAGCTTCGATTTCGACAGCGCATTGCGCGTGCGCGCGAGCCGGTATTCATGCAGCCGGCGAAAATCGACGCGCTCCTCGAAATCGACCTGCATGCGTCCGGGCGCCTGCAGCGGCCGGTCCCAGCGGTGACGCGGATTGGCGGGATTGAACAGGCCGTCAGGCGCGCTGCTCACGCCTTTTTTCGGATCGATACCGGACGACTTGACGGCGGTGGGGACGGTTTTCCTGACTTTACGTGCCATTGCGTGCTCCAAAAATCAATTGATGCGCGGCGCGCTAGACGCCGAGCATTTCAAAATAACCCGGTGCGTAGCGGTCACCGGCGCGCGCACCGGGCTTGAACGTCTGCGCCAGCAAATCGAGCTCGGCGGCGGTGAGCTCGATATCGAGCGCCGCGACATTCTGCTCGAGGTATTTCGTCTGCTTGGTGCCCGGGATGGGAATGATATCCGCGCCCTGCGCAAATAGCCATGCGAGCGCGATCTGCGCGGTCGTCGCGCCGTGGGCGGCGGCGATTGTCTCGACGGGCTTCAGCAGCTCGAGGTTGCGCTCGAGGTTGCCGGGTTGGAAGCGCGGCTGCTTCCGGCGCTTGTCGCCGGGCGCGATGTCGTCGAGCTTGCGTACCGTGCCGGCGAGCAGGCCGCGGCCCAGCGGCGCATAAGGAACGAAGGCCACATCGAACTCGCGGCAGAGCGGCAGGATTTCAGCCTCGACGTCGCGAGCCCACAATGAATATTCCGTCTGCATGGCGGTGATCGGATGCACCTTGAACGCTTTGGTCAGGGACTGGCGGCCGGCTTCGCACAAGCCGAGGAAGCGCACTTTGCCACGTTTAACCAGGTCCGCCATCGCGCCGACCGTGTCTTCGACCGGCACCGCCGGATCGACCCGGTGCAGGTAATACAGGTCAATCACGTCGATCTTGAGCTGCTGCAAACTGGCGTCGCAGGCCTTGGGCACATAGTCGGGACGACCGTTGTAGCCCTTTTTGCCGCTGGGCAAATCGAAGTTGCCGAATTTCGATGCGACGATCGCGCGATCGCGATGGCCTTTGAGCGCTTCACCGAGCAGGCGTTCGTGACGGCCCTCCATGTAGCGATCGGCAGTGTCGAGGAATGTGACGCCGAGATCGAGTGCGCGGTGCATGGTCGCGATCTGAATTGCATCGTCCTGCGCGCCGAAGTCGGTGGTCGTGCTGCCCATGCCGAGGCCGATGGCCGATACCATGAGGCCGCTGTTGCCGAGTCTGCGTTGTTTCATTGTTTGCCCGCTTTCATGCGTGGCCGGCGTTGAGCCCCGGCAACGACCATTCCCTGACCGCCATCGGCTCGAGCACCGGCTTGCCCAACGCCGGAGACGCGACGAGATACAACCCCGTTCCCGCCCCTACCCACATCAGCTTGCGGTCCCACTCGACAAACACCGCGTCGGTATCGCGGGGATAGGAAAGGTAGTCGTCCAGACTGCCCGGCTGCGGCGGAATAAACCAGCCGGCGTTGCGCGGTCTTGCCGGGTCTTTGATGTTGAAGAGCTGCAGGCCGGCGTTGAAAAAAGAATAGGCGGTGAAGTTTGGATCCGGCTTGCCGGGCGCCTTCATGTGCGGCGGATTGTGCGAGCCGAAGCGCCCGCGCTTGTCGCAAAAATTGCGGTACGGCGCATCCGGCGGGGGCACCGGCACTGGCAGCTGTGCGATTTCGCGCGGCTTAGTGAGATCCCGTATATCGATCACGCGCAGCGGCTGGTAAGGCTCGTTGCAATCCGGATTGAGCACCTCGGGATTGGTGATGACGAAACCCCGGTCGAGGCGCGCAATGTCGACAGTGTGAAAAGGCAAACCGCCCGCCGCCATTTTCGGATAGTAGCGGCTGACGAGTTTCGGATTGCGGATGTCCGTCAGATCGTGAATCATCATGCCGAACGCGCCGTACGCGCTGTAACCGTCACGGCCGCCGTCCTCGACCCTCTTAGGCACGTACATGGGCCCGTGCAAAGTCGTCCACGACTCGTGGTCGCCGTATTCGCGCCACTTTTTCTGCTCGGCCTCTTCGCCTTCGCGCTGGCCCGGCACCCACCAGTTGGCGACGAATTTAGGCTGCGTCGGATCCGCGACGTCGATGATCTGGATGCAGTTGCAGTAATAGCGCACCGAGCTTTCCATGTGCGTGAAGCTGTTGTCCGGCGCGGTGTCGAGGTATGCGTACTGGCCGCCGTCGTAATAGTTTCTATGCGTGCCGGAGCCGGTCTGCAGCTCGCGCTTCGGATCGCCCTGGTCGCAGCTCCACTGCGACAGCGGCACGATCTTGGCAGGATCGGTCGCATCGTAGAAGCGCACGCCGCGCAGGCCTTTCTGGTTGATGTTCTGCTGGATCATCGCCGGCTCGTCGTACTTGCCGTGCGGCGCGGCGGGCGTTGAGAACGTGCCCGCGATGCCGGCGCCGGTCATCAATATCCATTTGCCGAGCTTCTTGTTGAAAGCGAGCTGCACCTGGTTGCCGACGTAACCCTTCTTGTTGAACATTTTCGGGTTCAGCGGCTCGCTGACGTCGATGACATCGCCGCGGTTGAAAAGGTAGCGGCGGTCGCCGACCGCCATCATCTGCATCTTGGCGCCGCGCTCCTCACCCGCGTCGAAGTGCGCAAGCACGTTCGTGTTGCGGCGGTACATGTTGCGGTCGAGGTACTTGATACTGGTCGGCCGCGGATGCGGATGGCGGTTCGCGAGCGCGCTGCCGACGAGCCCCGGTCCGCCGAGCGCGAGACCGCCGGCAGTGCCCGCGAGCGCAATAAATTCGCGCCGTGAAATCGATTTCTTGCTCATAGCTCTCCCTTTCATGCAGGCCACGGTTTATTCCGCTTTAATGCCTGCTTCCTTGATGACCTTGCCCCACTTCGCGATTTCCGCTTTCTGGAAGGCGCCGAATTCGTTCGGCGTCGTCGCAATCGTTTCCGCGCCTTGCGCCAGCAGCAGCGCCCTGGCATCGGGCGTCCGCAAGGCCGCCACCGCGTCGCGATTGATTTTCGCAATGATTGCCGCCGGCGTCTTTGCGGGCGCGAACAAGCCGAACCACACGCTCGACTCGATGCCGGGATAGCCCGCCTCGACTATGCTGGGAATATCGGGCGCCGCTTCGAACCGCTGCTTGCTCAATACGGCGAGCGGCTTGATGCGGCCCGACTTGGCTTGCGAGTTGATCGTTGTCGTCGACAGGAACGCCGCCTGCGTCTCGCCCGCCACCAGCGCCGTCAATGCGAACCCGGCGCCTTTATAAGGAATGTGCACGAGCTTGGCGCCGGTCATCTGGTTGAAAAGCTCGCCTGACAACTGGCTGCTCGTGCCGCCGCCTGCCGACCCGTAATTCACCCCGCCCGGCTTGGCTTTGGCATAGGCGATGAATTCTTTCAGATTGCTTGCGGGCACCGAGGCGTGCACGGCGAGCGCGATGCCGGAATTCGACACGAGCGCGATCGGTGCGAAATCCTTCACCGGGTCGTAGCCGAGATTCCTGTACAGGAACTGAGGGCTCGCGTGCGTGCCGATATGTCCCTGCATCAGGGTGTAGCCGTCGGGTGCGGACTTCGCGGCAATCTCTGCGCCTATCATGCCGCCGGCGCCGGGCCGGTTATCGACGACGACCTGCTGCTGCCAGAGCTCGCCCAGTTTGTGCGCGATGAAACGCGCACTGATGTCCGACGTGCTGCCGGGCGAACCTGTAATCAAGCGCACCGGGCGGTTCGGATAGTCCCGCGCGGGAACCGCGCCCTGCGCAGTGGCGAGCGCCGGCAGCAGCACGAGCGAACACAGCCACAAACGCACGTGATTCATGCTTTCGGCATGCCGAATTGCTGCGCAAGCCAATCCGCCATCTGCGTCTGATACATGTAGCGGCGGTTATTGACCACGTGATTGCCGCCTTTGACGATGTTGAGGACCTTGGGCCCCGTTGCTTCCGCTGCGATGCGCTCGGCATTCTGCGGGGGCGTGAGATGGTCAAGCTCACCGCCGACCACATACAACGGGCACTTGATATTTATCGCCGCGCCTTCCAGCGTGAGGGTCAGCGCGACTGCGCGCGCTTCTTCCATCGTCTTGCTATGGCTGCGCACCTTGAACGCTTCGCGCGACAACTCGTTGCGCGCGTCGAAAACCTCAACCCAGCTGTACGGCCCGGACAGCGACACGCAAGCCTTCAGGCGTTTCTCGAAAGCGGCAGCGCGCGCCGCGTAATAGCCGCCGAGCGAAACGCCCATCACGCCGATGCGCGACGCATCGAGATCGGCGCGCGTCGCGATGAAATCGCAGACAGCGGCGACCGGCACTTCGAAATCGCCGCGTATCGGCAGCGTGTACTCGGCTTCGCCCTGACCGGGCCCGTCGAACGGCAGCGTGGCCATGCCCCGCTCGAGCAGCAGCATTTCATAGAAATCCATTTCTTCCTTGGTCGAATCGAGCCCGACACAGAGGATGACGACCGGCGGCTTCGTAACGCCGGCGGGCTTCCGCAAAACACCGTACAGCGTGTGCTGGCCGAACGGGATGGCGACGCGTTCGCCTGGCGGCGTCAGGCACGGCAGCGCAAGGTTGCGGCACTCGACAGTTTTAGCGTGCGCCGCTTTCATTTGCGCCATATCGTGCACGAACATGAATTTCCCGAAGTGATAGCACAGCGCCGCGCGCGTCAGGTGCCCGCCCGCGCTGATGCGATAACCGTCGGCGAGCGCCTTACGCCCGATTGCTTCGTGCACTGCGGCGCGCGCCGACCAAGCCGCGCACCAGTCGTCCCAGCGCGAGATACTCTTCGTCACCTCTTCGAAGTCGGTAAGCGGCACGCCGCTGGCGACAAAACGCGGCGCCCAGGCCCGTAGCGCTATTTCGATCCGTTTATCTACTGGTTCAGTCGTTGCGGCCATTTCACTCCTAACCCTCAGTAAGCGCCGATGGACGCCGATAAATTATTTTCAATACCGCCTCGAGGGGTACGCCGATAAAAACTCGGTGATGCGATATCGAAATCATGCGCCCGCGCTGAATCCGCGTGCGAGACTGATTTCGTTATTGACGTATCGGCGTTCATCGGCGGTTGCCGCGCTTTTAATCAGCGCGCGCCCCGGAAGCCTTGACGACTTTGGCCAGGCGCTCGACTTCGGACTTGATGAATGCATCGAATTGCGCCGGCGACATCGAATGCGGCGTCGCACCCTGCGTCAGCATGCGCTCCTTGACGTCCGCCGCACCGAGTATGCTGACCGCCTCCTTGTTAAGAACGTCCTTGACGTCCTTGGGCAATTTGCCTGACCCGACCAGTCCCGTCCACAAATTGAATTCGAAACCGGGGACGCCGACCTCGGAAGCACTGGGCAGATCGGGCAGCACGGGCGAACGGTCCTTCGTCGACACCGCAAGCGCCGTGATCTTGCCGCCTTTAATCAGCGTCACCGCACCCGTGATAGGCGAAAAGAAAAAGCTGACGCTGCCGCCGATGACATTGGTCAACGCTTCGGGCGTGCCTTTAAACGGTACGTGGACGATGTTGATGCCCGTGGCGAGCTTGAACTGCTCCGCATTGATGTGCGCGCCGCTGCCGATGCCGGCCGATGCGTAATTGATCTGCCCGGGTTTGCTTTTGGCGAGGTCGACGAGGTCCTTGACCGTTTTAAGGCCAAGCGACGGCGTGACGACGAGCACCGTCGGCGTGTCCGCGACCAGTGTGATGCCGGCGAAATCCTTCACCGTGTTATACGGCAGCCTGGTGTAGAGCGAAGCATTCACTGCGTGCCCGACCGACACGAGCATCAGCGTATAGCCGTCGGGCGGCGCGGCTAGCAGCGTCTCGGACGCGACGACGCCGCCCGCGCTGGGCCGGTTATCGACTACAACCTGCTGTCCCCAGTGCTCGGTCATTTTCTGGCCGAGCAGGCGCGCGAAAAAGTCGGTCACGCTACCCGCCGAAAACGGCACCAGCATGCGGATCGGCTTGGCGGGGAATTTCTCCTGCGCGCCGGCCGCGCCGGCCGCAAGCAACGCGATTCCGCAGAGTAATTTCGTGACATTGAGTTTCAGCATGTTGTTCCTTGGAGATTTTTATTGGGCCGATATACCGGCGTCTTTTACGAGCTTGCGATATTTGGCGAATTCCGATTGCATGAGTTTCTGAAATTCTTCCGGCGTGCCGTAAGCCGGCTCGGCGCCCTGCCGCAGGAAACGCTCCCTGATGTCGGACATTTTGAGTATGGCCGCCATATCCCGGTTGAGTTTCAGCGTGACGCTACGCGGCAGGCCGGCCGGGCCGACCACGCCGAACCAGCTTTCGCTCTGAAAGCCAGGCAGGCCGGATTCCCCCATTGTCGGGACGCCCGGCAGCGATGCCAGACGCTGCGGCGTGCCGACGGCAACGACGTGCAGCTTGCTGTCCTTCAGCATTGGCATCACGGCCGGCAGCGGAAACATATACAGCTGCACGCGTCCCGCGAGCATCTCGGTAAAAATGTCGGGTATGAGCTTGAATGGCACGTGAACGACGTCGATGCCCGCGGCGGCTTTCAACGCCTCGCCGGCGATGTGCGACGAACTGCCGATGCCGGCGGAGCCGAAATTGAGCTGGCCCGGTTTCGCTTTGGCGAGCGCGATCACGTCGCTGACGGACTTTACCGGCAGCTGCGGCGACACGACCAGCACGTTCGGCAGCGACGCCACCTGCATGACGCATGCAATGTCATCGAGCGGGCGGTACGGCGGCTCTTTTTGCATCAGCGGTTGCATGAGATGCGGCTGTCCTACCATGCCCAGCGTATAGCCGTCAGCCACGCTCTTGGCCAGCAGCGTGCTGCCCACAATGCCGCCGCCGCCCGGCCGGTTGTCGATGACGACCTGCTGGCCGTAAAGATCGTTCAGCTTCTGGCCCAGCGTGCGCGCGAGAAAATCACTGGCTGCGCCCGGCGGAAACGGCACGATCAGGCGTATGGGCTTGGCCGGATAAGATTCGGCGCCGAATGCCCCGGCAGCGAGCCAGCCGCACCCCAGCAGAAAAATTTTGAATAAACAGCGCATGATGATCTCCTCATTGTACTTGGCGGCGGCTGGCGCGCGGGGTTTTGCGTACGCCAGTTTCTACGCGTGAAGTTGCCCTGCCATCCAGTCCGCCGACTGCGCGCGATACTTGTAGGCGCGGTTATTCGCGACATGGTTGCCGTCTTCGATGACGACGAGTTCCACGGCGCCGCGCGCTTCGCGCGCGAGGCGCTCGGCATCCTGCCACGGCACGACGCGGTCGAGCTTGCCGGTGACGATATAAAGCGGGCAGGTGATCTTGTCGGCCACGCCTGCGAGGCTCAATGTCGAAGCGACCCTGCGCGCTTCGTCCTGCGTCTCGCAATGCGCGCGCGTGCGGAATGTTTCGCGCGTCAGTTCCGGCAGGCCGTCCCACGCCGCGCCCATATCGTAGGGCCCCGACAACGCGATGCACGCTTTGATGCGCTTCTCGAAGGCGGCCGCGCGCGGCGCGTAGTACCCGCCGAGGCTGACGCCCCACAAACCCGTGCTGCCGCTATTCACGTCCTTGCGCTGTTGTACCCAGTCCATAACGGCCGCGACAGCGACCTCGTAATCGCCGCGTATCGGTATCGAATATTCAGATTCACCCTGCCCCGGCCCGTCGAAGCTCAGCGTCGCCAGACCGCGCGCGAGAAACAGCGACTCATAGCTGTCCATCTCTTCTTTCGCCGAATCGAGCCCCATGCACATCACGACGAGCGGCGGACGCGCCGCACCAGCCGGTTTGCGCAATATCCCCGCGAACGACTTGCCTTGAAACGGTATCTGCACATATTCCCCCGCGGGGCGCAGGTGCGGCAATGCCAGCTTGCGGCATTCGACGGCTTGCAGGTGCGCGGCCCGCATTTGACCCACGTCCGCGACGAACACGAACTTCGCGAAGTGGTAGCACACCGCCGCCGTCGTCAGGTGCTGCCCCGCCGAAAATCCGAAACCTTCAGCGAGCGCCTCACGCCCGGTTTGCTCGTGCACCGCCGCCCGCGCGCACCATGCCGCGCACCATTCCTGCCAGCGCGATACGCCCGCAGTCACTTCCTGAAAGTCTGTCAGCGGCACACCGTTCGCGATAAACCGCGGCGCCCAATGCTGGATGGCTGAAGCAACGAGAGCGTCGTGCGCGGCGGGAGTGGTTGCGGTCACGTCGTACTATCCTGTCAAGAACGCGGGCGCGCCTTGTGTAGATACGATAGGTCCATGTATTTCTCCGGCGCGCCTTGCGTGCCCGGCAGATTTTCAGCCGCCCACACGATGTCTATGACCTGGCGCAGGCCTTCCTGCGTCACGGACGGCAGCGACTGCGTTGCCATCTGCGCGTACGCCTGCTGCGCGGTCGCTGCATCGATATTCAGGCGCGCCGGCAGCAGGCGTATCGCCTCGTCTTTGTTGCGCGTGTCTCTCAACCACGCATATGCAGCATCGAATCCACGTATATAGGCCAGCAATGCGGCCTCGTTCTGCTGCGCCCAGCCGCGTCTCGCAGCAGCGATCGAGCCGGGATATGTCGGAAAGCGCTCGGCCGTCGTGCCGAGGCTGCGAAAGCCCGCCGCTATCAGATTGCGGTCGAATGGCGGATTCAGCAGGCTGGCGACCGCGGCCCCCGATTTGAGCGCATCGAAACGCTCCTGCGAGCCGCCGGTTTCGCGGAATACGTAAGCGCCGTCGCGCAAGCCCTCGTCGGCAAGCCACTGGCGCAATAGCAGCGCGTAGCCGGTGCGCGCGCCGTCGACCGCGATGTCGCGACCTGCGAGCTCGGCAAACGACTTGACGCCTTGCGCTGCCACCAGCGTAAGCTCCGGCGCGAGCGCCTGCGCCATGAAGATGAATAGATCGGCTTCGTGCTCGACGCCCCGCACGATATGGTCGGATTGCTGAAAACCGATGTCGTAGCCGCCCGCGGTCAGTTCCTCGAGCTGGCGCGTGGACGATCCCGTGACCGTCACTTGCACGCGCACACCTTCGCGCTCGAACAAGCCATGCGCCTGCGCCACATACAGCGGCCACGAATAGACGCCTTCGGAAATGACCGCGAACCGGATGGTCTGCACTGACATGGAGGCCGCTATCATGGATAAGGAAACAGCGGTTTGCCTGTCGTGTACAAATGATAGAGCGCCTCGAGAAACACGTCGATGCGATCGTAGTTGCGCCATTCGGCGAACTGCGGGAAGCGCAGATTTTTCACGATGTCCTCGCGAGTCCGGCCCGTGGCAATCGCGGCTTTGACCGAGCTCTGCACTTCGGTCAGCAGCCTCGCCTCGTCGAGCACGTCGGCGCGTGTGCCGACATCGCCGTGGCCCGGCAGGAACATGTCGACGTTCTCCATCGCTGCAATCCGGTTCAGCATCGCGATCCAGCCGTCCATCGATGGCGTGAACGACATGTTCGACCAGTTATGGTTGGCGAACGGGCCGCCGACGTAGAGCGCGCGCGCGTGGGGGAAATACACGAGCGTGTCGCCGGGATTCTGGGCGGCGCCGAGATACATGATCTCGACGACGCGGCCGCCGAGCTTGATCGTCAGCCGTGAATCGAACGTCACGTCGGGCAATACCGTCTTGACCTCGGCCGGATCGAGATCCATCGATTTGAAAAAAGCGAGCCTGCGCGTGAACTCGAGCTGCTCGTTCTTCAGCATGCCGGCCACGACATCGCGATGCGCGATGATGGTTGCGCCGGCCGCTTTGAATGCGGGATTGCCGTAAAAATGGTCGCCGTGGGCATGCGTGTTGATCACCCACTTGATGGGCTTGTCAGTGATCTTGCGGATGCGCTCGATCAGGTCGCGGCCGTGCGCGGGGTGCTGGCGCGTGTCGATGACGAGCACGCCTTCGTCGGTTACCAGAAATGCCGAGTTCGACGACAGGTCGTCGTAGAGAAAGTAGAGATCCGGCGCGACCTGCTTCAACTGCGTCGCCACGCCGGCGCGCATGCGAAAATTGTCGAAACGGTCGGTCGGGTCGGCCGCCAGCGCGGTAAATGCCAGTGCCGCCAGTGCCATGCAGGCCAAAAACTGTACTGTCCTACAACCGCAAAGGCGCATTGCGCATTTCCTCGTTTTTGGCGCCGGCAACGCGTCGAATGTCCGCATGGCGCCACCCTGTAACACTGCGCGGAGCGGCGATGCTAGGAAACAATAATCCGCTTGTCAATCAAAATACTAAGCCATGCCGCCGCGCGGCCGGGCAGGCTTTCAAAACGCTGTCACACAAACGCCATAAAGGCGATTATCCCCAACTCGACTTGTCCGAACATCCAACCAGAGGTAGACTGCCACTGGGAGGTGGTATGTCCAAAAAAATTCTCTGGGTTCGGTCTAAACGTTATTTCAAGTCGTGGTTGCGGATCGTTCTTAGGGACGCCTTGGAGCCGCTCACTGATACTGCGGCACAAATCCATCTGTGCCTATTATTCGTCACGGTTTTCGTTATTTTACCGCCCAAGGGATATGACGCATGGAGAGAGCGCGTGAGCCACCTACCAGATGCTGCGGTGGCCTTCATGTATGCCCTCTATTATTTTTGCTCCTCAAGGTAATTGGGGCTTTTTTTAAGGCCGCGAACGAGGAAGGTCAATTCGGCCAATGGCACGGCCACACCTTCGTTTATTACGAACCGTTGCGATTAGCTACATTTCATATAGACGAAAAAGACAACGATTCCACGCAGGTATTTAAGGTAAACGAAGCGGAATCTGAGTCATTTGTAAACATAGAACTAAAAATTGATTCCTCAAATGACAGAACCCAAGCTCAAATAACTTGGGAGAACGGCACAAATGCCAAGCCGTGGAGAGATGTAAAGCCCGTGCTTATCCGGTTGTCT
>JANYDM010000205.1 GCA_025363575.1 Betaproteobacteria bacterium
GCGCGGCCTTCTTCAGTTCCACTACATTGTTCACGACAAAACCGTTGCCGCCGTACGCTTCGGCCAGCATTACGTAATCCGGGCTGCCCATGGTGACGCCGGTTTCGGGCAGTTTCATGCGCTCCTGCTTCAGTTTGATCAGCGACAAGGTATCGTCGCGAAATACCACCAGCGTCAACGCGAGCTTGTGCTGAGCGAGCAGCGCCATTTCGCCGATCACCATATCGAGCCCCGCCTCGCCCATCATCGCGAGCACCGGGCGCTTGGGGAACAGCATTTTCGCGGCAATCGCCGCCGGCAGCGCATAGCCCATGGTGCCGAGCCCGTTCGATTGCAGGAGCCGCCGCGGTTCGAATGACTGCCACACGTGGTTGATCAGGATGCGGTGCGACCCGGTGTCTATGGTCGCAATGGTATCCCGCGGAAAAACTTCGCGCAGCGCGAGCGCGACCTGGTACGGGCCGAGGCCTTTGATCGGGTTGCTTGCGATCGCGTGCTGCACGGTGCGGCGATAACGGTCGAGGTCCGCATCCAGCCAGCGCGAAGGCGCGCGCTTGGGCGCGGCCTGGGTCAGCGTATGCAGGCATCCGGCTATGCTGCCCGCGTATTCGTAAGTGCTGCGAAACACATGGTGGGTATTGGGCACGAGATCTATATTGACCGTAGATTTCTTTTCGTCCCACGGCGCCATCCAGTCGGCGCGCAGCTCGACGGGATCGAACCCCACCGTCAGGACGAGATCCGCTTCGCGCACGTGCGCCATCTGTATTTTGTCGACAACGGGACTCAGGCCCGTGGCACCTACGCATAGCGCGTGGTCTTCCGGCACGACACCTTTCGCCTTATACGTTGTGATGAAAGGCACGCGCCATGCCTCGATGAAACGCTTGAACTCGCGTTCGGCGCCATCGAGCTGCACGCCGACTCCGACCAGAGCGATCGGCCGCCGCGCTTTCTTGAGTAAGGCTTCTATAGGCGCGCGGTCTTCACGGCGCGGTAATGTGCGCACGGTGACCGGCGCAAACCGGCGCGCCTCCGGCTGCTCAACGCCGGCGACGTCGGTGGGCACGTTGAAGTGCACCGGCCCCGGCATCGGTTGACGCGCGATTGCGAGACCTTTGCGCACCTGATCGAACGCGTTTTTGGCCGCTATCGTCGTCGTCCATTTGACCAGGGGACGCAGCAGCGATTCCTGGTCGAGTATCTGGTGCGTGTACAGGGACTTGAGGCTGGTGGCTATTTCGCCCGTCAGCACGACGACGGCCGAACGGTCGAGCAGCGCCTGCGCCACGGCCGTGGTGGTATTCGTGATGCCCGGCCCGAGTGTTGCGACGAGCACCCCGGGCTTGCCTGTGAGCTGATATGTCGCGTCGGCCATGATGCCGGCGCCCAGTTCCTGCTTCGTGAGCACAAATTTAATGCCGGCTTTGCGGAATGCTTCGAGCAATTCGAGGACTTCGCCGCCGGGAATGCCAAAAGCGTAACGGACGCCATCTTCATACAATGCGTTGGCGATGATGTCTGCGGTCTTGGGCACTCCCCTGCGCTCCTTCTCTCGGCCTGCTGCGCGAACTTTCAACCGCGCCGGGCGGTCTCTTTAGGCTATCCGGGTGAGCAGCGATGATAGCATGGGCGATTCGCGTTTCGTGCAGCGCCCCGCGGCAATGATGCCGCGAGCTGCGATTCGCCGCGCTTCTTCAGGAGTGATTTGTATGCGCCACCATCTTCACGAATCGCTGCGGGAATTCAGTTTCGGCGCGGGAAAGTCCGGCCAGTACTATTCGCTGCAAGCGCTGGAACAAGCGGGCTTCGCCAAAATATCGCGCCTTCCCGTGAGCCTGCGCGTCGTGCTCGAGTCCGCGCTGCGCAATTTCGATGGCAAGAAGATTACCGCCGCGCATCTCAAGGCCCTCGCAAACTGGCAACCCAAAGGGCCGCGCACCGAAGAGGTCCCCTTCGTCGTGGCACGCGTCCTCCTGCAGGACATGACGGGTGTACCGCTGGTCGTGGACTTTGCCGCCATGCGCGAAGCGGCCAGGGCACAAGGCAAAGATCCTGCCATCATCGAGCCGCGGGTTCCCGGGCATCTGATCATGGACCACTCGGTGCAGGTCGACAGCTACGGCAACGCAGACGCCTTGAAAAAAAACATGGCGATTGAATTCAAGCGCAACCGCGAGCGCTATCAATTCCTCAAATGGAGCGCGCAGGCGTTCGACACTTTCGAAATCATCCCGCCCGGGAACGGCATCTGCCACCAGATCAACCTCGAGCACGTATCGCAGGTGGTCTGGAGCAACGAAGGCATGTACTACCCCGACAGCCTGGTCGGCATTGATTCACACACGCCGATGGTCAACGGACTGGGCGTGCTGGGCTGGGGCGTCGGCGGCATCGAAGCCGAAGCCTCCATGCTGGGCCAGCCGATGTACTTCCTGGAGCCGGACTGCGTCGGCGTGCATCTGACGGGGCAGCTGGCAGATGGAGTCACTGCGACCGACCTCGTGCTGCGCATCGTGCAGCTGCTGCGCGAGAAAAAAGTCGTCGGCAAATTCGTCGAATTCTACGGCCAGGGCGCAGCGTCGCTGGCCATTCCCGACCGCGCGACTATCGGCAACATGGCGCCCGAGTATGGCGCGACCTGCGGTTTTTTTCCCGTCGATGAAACATCGTGCGAGTTTTTGCGCATGACCGGGCGCGGCGACATCGTGCCGGCCGTCAAAGCGTATTACCGGGCGCAGGGCCTGTTCGGCATGCCGAAGCAAGGCGACATCGACTACAGCGAAGTCGTCGAACTGGACTTGTCGTCGATCAGGCCTGCCGTAGCGGGCCCGCGCCGTCCGCAGGATCGGCTCGAGCTGGCGGAGCTCAAGGGCAAGTTCAAAGAACTCCTGGCGAAACCTTTCACCGACGGCGGCTATGGTAAAGCGCGCGAAATGACCAGGCGCGTGACGACCAGCGAGGCGGGCATAGACGTTGGCCACGGCGATGTGTTGATATCGGCGATCACCTCGTGCACGAACACATCCAATCCCGGCGTCATGCTGGGTGCCGGGCTGTTGGCGAAGAAGGCGGTCGAAAAAGGTCTCAAGCCGCATCCGCGCGTGAAGACTTCGCTGGGCCCGGGTTCGCTCGCGGTCACCGAGTATTTGAGAAACGCCGGGTTGCTGACTTATCTCGAGGAGCTCGGCTATTACGTCGCCGGCTACGGCTGCACGACTTGCATCGGCAACTCGGGGCCGCTCGAAACGCATATCGACGAAGCCGTGAGCAAAAACGAACTCGTCGCCGCAGCGGTGCTCTCGGGCAACCGCAACTTCGAGGCACGCATACACCAGAACATCCGCGCGAACTTCCTGATGAGCCCGCCCCTCGTCGTCGCGTTCGGCCTCGCGGGCACGGTTGACATCGACATGACCAAAGACCCCCTCGGCACCGGGCGCGACGGCCAGCCCGTGTATCTCAAGGACCTCTGGCCGACGGCGCAGGAAGTTTCAGCCGTCATGAAATACGCCACCGATCCGGCGATGTACAAAAAACTCTTTGCGGCATTCGGCGAAGGCAATCCGATGTGGGATGAGATACCGACATCGATAGGCGCGACATACATCTGGGATCCCAAGTCGACCTACGTGCGCCACCCGCCTTATTTCGACGATTTCGGGATGACGCCCGGGAAAGTTGCCGATATCAAGGGCGCGCGCGTGCTCGGCATTTTCGGCGACTCGATCACGACTGATCACATCAGCCCGGCCGGGGGCATCAAGGCGACGTCGCCGGCCGGCAAATATCTGCAAGAGCACGGCGTGGGCATAGCCGACTTCAATACCTATGGCGCGCGCCGCGGCAACCATGAAGTGATGATGCGCGGCACCTTCGCCAATGTGCGCATCAAGAACCTGATGGTGCCCGGCACCGAAGGCGGCATCACCATCCACCACCCTGGCGGGGAGCAAATCTCGATTTACGAAGCCGCGATGCGCTACAAAAAAGATGGCGTGGCGAGCGTCGTCTTCGGCGGCGACGAGTACGGCCAGGGCTCATCGCGCGACTGGGCGGCCAAAGGCCCGCAGCTGCTCGGCGTCAAAGCCGTCATCGTGCGCAATTTCGAGCGCATCCATCGCGCCAACCTCGTGTTCATGGGCGTACTGCCGCTGCAATTCAAGGAAGGCGTGAGCGCGCAGTCGTTGAAGCTCGACGGCTCGGAAATCATCGACATCACCGGGGTCGAAGCAGGTATCACACCCATGATGGACGTGACGATGACGATTACGCGCAAAACCGGCAAAACGCAGCCCGTGCCGCTAAGGCTGCGTATCGATACTCCCATCGAGATCGATTACTACGCGCATGGCGGCATTCTGCCTTATGTACTACGCGGGCTGCTCGCCTGAGACGGCCACAATTCTAAAGCTGGATATCGACGGAATCCGGGGCAGCAGATAGAGTCTTGCGCTGCTGGCCGCTCTTGCCTGCCTTCTCAATCTGGTTCAAGAACAAATCACGCACCCATTCCGCGCCTCTTCGCTCGGTTTGCGCATCTGCTGCGCCGGTGGTCCGCATCGCTGCAATCAGCGACTCGAACTGAGGGTGTAATTTTTGCACGAACCGCTTGCGTGTTGCTGCCGGCAAAGCCTCCACCAGCGCCGACATGACCGCAATCATGCTCGCGACCTGCCCCGCCAAAAATGCCTCGTCATGTTGATGCTCCATTTGTCCCCGCTCCTGTTTCCGCAATAAGACGAGCACAAGTGCGCCCGAGTGTCTGATGGACAGACAGCGGCGCTTAAAGTTGCGTCGCCGCCGGTCGCAGACCCGGGGCTGCCAGCCGTTTTATTTTGCAGCGGTCGCGCGCGGCCTTGCTGGCAGTAATTTGCGGTTGCTATACTTGACCGGTTACGCCATGAGGAGAACCGGAATGCCGCGAGGCCGCCTGACAACATCGTTGACGTTTGCCCTGTTGAGCGTCTTCTGCGGCGCCGCGGGCGCCGAGGTTGCGGAAGTCCGCCTCGCGCAGCAGACCAGCATGGGCTACATGCAGTTCTGCATCATGGACCGCTACAAGCTTATCGAGAAATATGCGAAGGCCGCCGGTCTCGGCGACGTCAAAGTGTTCTGGGACACGTTTAACGGGCCGAACAACATGAACGATGCGCTGCTCGCGGGACGCGTCGACTTCGTGTCCGGCGGCGTGCCGGGGCTCATCACGCTGTGGGAGAAAACCGCGGGCTCGCCGCAGGAGGTGCGCGGGGTCTCGGCCATGAGCTCACAGCCGTTTTTTCTGAATACGCGCGACGCCGGCATCAAATCGATCCGCGATTTCTCGACGAAGGACAGGATCGCCCTGCCCGCAGTCAAAGTCTCGGTGCAGGCCGTCACGCTGCAGATGGCAGCAGCCAAAGAATTCGGCGACGCCAACTTCGCGAAATTCGATGAGCTGACGGTGTCAGTCTCGCCGCCCGACGCGACCGCCGCCCTGCTTTCCGGCGCCGGCGAAATCAACAACGTGTTCAGCGTGCCGCCGTTCCAATATCAGCAACTCGAGAAGCCGGGTGTGCGCACCATGCTCAACTCGTTCGACGTCATGGGCGGGCCGCATACGTTCACCGTGATCTGGACCAGCAAGAAATTCCGCGATGCGAATCCCAATCTGTACGGCGCGGTATTCTCCGCCCTGCAGGAAGCCACGGACATCCTGAACAAAGACCGCCGCGCCGCTGCCCGGATCTGGGCAGAATCGACCAAGAGCAAGCTGACCGGCGAATGGCTGTACGACAAAATACTGTCGAACCCGCAGGTGCAGTACACACTGGTGCCGCAAAACACCATGAAGTACGCCGACTTCATGACCAAGGTCGGCTCGACTAAAAAGAAGCCCGCGACATGGAAGGACCTGTTCTTTCCGGAAATCCACAATGCCGCGGGCAGTTGACTCAGGATCACCATGAATGCACCGTCTCAAATAGCAGGGGATTTGCAGCAACGCCTCAAGGCAATTGTCGGTGAGCGCGGCATCATCACCGCTGGCGCAGATATGGCGCCCTATCTGGCCGATTGGCGCGATCTCTATAAAGGCAGTGCGATTGCAGTCGTGCGTCCAGCCAACACCGCCGAAGTTGCCGCCGTTGTTCGCCTATGCAATGAAACGCGCACACCTATCGTAGCGCAAGGCGGCAACACCGGGATGTGCGGCGCGGCGACGCCCGATGCCGCCGGCAACGCAGTAGTCATCGCGCTCGGGCGCATGAACAAAATCGTCGAGGTCAACGCACTCAACAACACCATGACGGTCGAGGCCGGCTGCATACTCGCCAACATCCAACAGGCCGCGGCGGACGTCGACCGCGTGTTTCCGCTCAGCCTGGGAGCCGAAGGCAGTTGCGTGATTGGCGGCAATATTTCAACCAACGCAGGCGGCATCAACGTGCTGCGTTACGGCAATACGCGCGATCTCGTGCTTGGCCTCGAAGCGGTGCTGCCCGACGGCCGCGTCTGGAACGGCCTCAAAGGTTTGCGCAAAGACAATACGGGTTACGACTTGAAGCATTTGTTCATCGGCTCCGAGGGCACGCTCGGCGTCATCACCCAGGCCGTGCTGAAGCTGTTCCCGCGCCCGCATGCGAACGTGACGGCATTTATCGGCGTCGCAGAGCCCGCGCGCGCCGTCGAACTGCTGGCGTGCGGGAAGGCTCAAGGCCGCTATGAGCCTAAGCGAGTCCATGAAGGGG
>JANYDM010000208.1 GCA_025363575.1 Betaproteobacteria bacterium
GACGCCAAGGGCAAGACGTTTCGCGACGAACTCTATCCGGAATACAAGGCAACGCGCACCGCGATGCCGGACGATCTCGCGCTTCAGATCGAGCCCCTGCTCGAAGCAATCCGCGCGCTGGGCTGGCCGCTTTTGATCGTGGACGGCGTGGAGGCCGACGACGTCATCGGCACGCTGGCCTGCCAGGCCGCGTTGCAGGGCGTGCGCACCGTCGTGTCGACCGGCGACAAGGACATGACCCAGCTCGTCAATCCGCAAGTGACGCTGGTCAACACGATGTCGAACGAGACGCTGGACGAAGCGGGCGTCGAAAAAAAATTCGGCGTCAAGCCCGAGCGCATCGTCGATTATCTGGCGCTGGTCGGCGATGCGGTCGACAACATACCGGGCGTGGCCAAGGTCGGCCCCAAGACCGCGGTGAAATGGCTGGCGCAGTACGGGACGCTCGATAATGTCATGGAGCACGCCGCCGAAGTCGGCGGCGCGGTCGGCGAAAATCTGCGCAAGGTGCTGACGTGGCTGCCGCAGGCGCGCGGCTTGTTGACGATCAAATGCGACGTCGAGCTGCCGATCAAGGTCGAAGACCTTGCGCACACGGCGCCGGACACCGCCAGACTCGTCGAATTATTCGACCGTTTCGAATTCAAGACCTGGCGGCGGGAATTGGATGCGGACAGCGCGCCGCCGGCCGAGGAAAAATCCGCAGAACCCCGCGTGGTTGCCGCCGCCACCGCCGCCGTCCCTGCGGCCCCGCGCACGAATATCGAACGCAACTACGAAACAATATTGACCGTAGCGCAGCTCGATGCGTGGCTCGCGCGCATTGCATCGGCTGACCTGACCTGCATTGATACCGAAACCACCGGTCTCGATCCCATGCAGGCGCGTCTGGTCGGCATGTCCTTTTCGGTCGAACCCGGGCACGCCGCGTATATGCCGCTTGCGCATATCTATCCAGGCGCTCCGGAGCAGTTGCCCATTGATGACGTGCTGACGAAACTCAAGCCGTGGCTGGAAGATCCAACCCGTCGCAAGCTCGGGCAAAACCTCAAGTACGACATGCATATCCTCGCCAACCACGGCATCCGGCTCGCGGGCATCGCGCACGATACGCTGCTGCAGTCGTATGTGGTGGAAAGCCACAAGCCGCACGACATGGACAACATGGCCGAGCGCCATCTCGGCGTCAAGACCATCGCGTTCGTGGAAGTGTGCGGCAAAGGCGCGGGCCAGATCTGCTTCGACCAGGTGTCGATCGAGCGCGCGACGGAATATGCGGCGGAAGACGCCGACATCACGCTGCAACTGCACGACGTTTTGTACCCGCAGGTCGAGAATGACACCAAGCTGGCGAAAATTTACGGCGGGATCGAGCTGCCGGTGATGACGGTATTGCAGACGATGGAACGCAATGGCGTGCTGATCGATGGCGCGCTGCTCGACGCGCAAAGCCGCGAGCTCGGCGCCAAAATGATGGAACTCGAGGCGGCCGCGCACCTGCAGGCGGGCCAGCCGTTCAATCTGAACTCACCCAAGCAGATCCAGGAAATACTTTTCGGCAAGCTCGGCATCAAGCCGGTGAGAAAAACACCGTCCGGCGCGCCATCCACCGACGAGGACGCGCTCGCGCAATTGGCGCTCGACCATCCATTGCCTAAGCTCCTGCTCGAATACCGGGGTATCGCCAAGCTCAAATCCACGTATACGGACAAGCTGCCGCGCGTGGTGAATGCGGCCACCGGCCGTGTGCATACCAACTATGGGCAGGCGGTGGCGATCACCGGCCGCCTGTCGAGCAATGAACCCAATCTGCAGAACATCCCGATACGCACCGCCGAGGGCCGCCGCATCCGCGAAGCATTCATCGCGCCGCCGGGCAGCCACATTGTCTCCGCCGACTATTCGCAGATCGAATTGCGCATCATGGCGCATATCTCGCAGGACGCGAGCCTGCTCAAGGCCTTCGCGGCGGGCGAAGACATTCATCGCGCGACCGCGGCGGAAATATTCGGCCTCGAACCGCACGCGGTCGACACCGAGCAGCGGCGCTACGCCAAGGTCATCAACTTCGGATTGATTTACGGCATGTCGGCGTTCGGGCTGGCTAGCCAGCTCGGTATCGAGCGCGCCGCGGCGCAGCAATACATGGAGCGCTATTTTGCGCGCTATCCCGGCGTCGCCGAGTACATGCGGGTCACGCGTGAAAAAGCGCGCGAGCAGGGTTACGTCGAAACGGTGTTCGGGCGCCGGCTGTGGTTGCCTGAAATCCGCTCCAGCAACGGCGCGCGGCGGCAGGGCGCCGAGCGCGCGGCGATCAATGCGCCGATGCAGGGTACCGCTGCCGATCTGATCAAGCTCGCTATGATTGAAGTTCAGCGCTGGCTCGAAACCGACGGATTGAGATCGAAACTCATCATGCAGGTGCACGACGAACTCGTGCTCGAAGTACCGGACGCAGAGTTAGCGGTGGTCAGGCAGCGCCTGCCCGAATTGATGGGCGGAGTCGCCGAGCTCGCGGTACCGCTGGTTGTTGACGTGGGGACTGGCGCTAACTGGGACAAGGCGCATTGAAGCCTGCGCAATAGGGCGGGATAAAGCTCACTGAGAGCGCGTTCGCGCGCCGTTCAGTCGTCCATCCAGTTTTTGGCGTAAAACTCGCAGACGACGCGTTTCTCGGCGTCGTAGGCAAGGCCCTCGCCGGATTTGAGTTCCGCCACGGTAAAGGAATGATGCTCGACGCCGAGATGATTGACGAGCGTCTGCATGACATCGTTCAACCGCGCCTCGAGCGAAAATACCCACGAGTATTTCGACAATTGCCTGCGTTTGGTGGCATCGCGGCTGATCGCCAGCATCGCAGCCTTGTAGCGGTCGAGCGGTTTGGCGTCCTGTCCTGAAAACGAGAGCTCGACCGACACCACGAAGTTGCCTTCGCTGGTGACGTTGCCCGCCTTCCACAGTACTTTTTCGCCTTCTTCCTGGCCGATGTAAAAGCGTGGCATGTCTGTTCTCGCCTGTTATCTCAGCGCGCCGAAAACTTTTTGCACGATGCTGCTGGTGGCGCCGACCGGGTCCTTGCGCAGCGCTTTCTCCTCGTCGGCGATAATAGTGTAGAGGCCGTCGAGCGATTTGCGCGTCACGTACTGCTCTACGCTCGCCTGATCGGCGTTGACGAGGCCGAGCTGCGCGCCCTTGCCGGCGATCGCGTTGTATTTTTCCGCCAGGCCGACCTTGGCGGTCGCCTGCTTCACGACGGGCAGAAACTTCTTGCCGAGCGGTTCGGCGGTGGTGCGGCGAAAGTAGTCGGTCGCCGCAGTATCGCCGCCGGTCAATATGCCCTTGGCGTCCTGCACCGACATTTTCTTCACGGCGTCGACCAGCAGCGGTTTTGCCTCGGCGACGGCCATTTCGGCGGCGCGGTTCATCGCGAGCTCGAGTTCTTCCGCCTGGCGTTTCATGCCCATCGCGCGCATGAGGCCCTCGACTTTCTGCAAGGCGTCAGGCAGCGGGATTTTTACTTTCGGGTTGCCGAAGAACCCGTTCTCGACACCGAGCTTGCCCACTGCTGCGCCCGCGCCATCCACCAGCGCTTGTTTCAACCCGGAAGCAGCGTCTTTGTTGGTGATGCCGGCGAGGTCGACGGCCCACGCGGGCGACGCGAGCGCCAGCATGGCTAAGATAGCGATCAGGCGTTTCATTGCGGTAATCTCCCTGAAAAATACTTGCCGAAACGGCAAAGCGGATTATGCCACTCCCGCATCGTGCGCCTGCTGGTCCGCATGATAACTCGAACGTACCATGGGCCCGCACGCCGCGTGGGCAAAGCCCAGCGCTTTTGCCTGCTGTTCGAATTCTTCAAATAGCGCGGGCTGCGCATAGCGCAGGACCGGCAGATGGTGCGCGGAAGGTTGCAGATACTGGCCGAGCGTGAGCATATCCACGCCGTGCGCGCGCAGGTCGCGCAGCACTTGGAGGATTTCATCATCGGTTTCGCCGAGTCCCAGCATCAGCCCCGACTTGGTCGGCACATGCGCCACGCGCGCTTTGAAGCGCTCAAGCAGCGCCAGCGAGTTGGCGTAATCGGCGCCCGGCCGCGCCTGCTTGTAGAGCCGCGGCACGGTTTCCAGGTTGTGGTTCATGACGTCGGGCGGCTGCCCTGCAAGAATATCGAGCGCGATGTCGAGACGTCCGCGGAAATCCGGTACCAGCACTTCGATACGGGTCGCCGGCGACAGTTCGCGCACGGCCTTGATGCAAGCGGCGAAGTGTAAGGCGCCGCCGTCGCGCAGGTCGTCGCGGTCGACGCTCGTGATCACGACGTAGCGCAGCTTGAGCGCGGCTATGGTCTGCGCGAGATTGACCGGCTCCGCGGCGTCGGGCGGCTGCGGCCGGCCGTGCGCCACGTCGCAGAATGGACAACGCCGCGTGCACAGGTCGCCCAGGATCATGAATGTCGCGGTGCCTTTGCCGAAGCACTCGCCGATGTTGGGGCAGCTTGCTTCCTCGCACACCGTGTGCAGCTTGTGCTCGCGCAGGATGTTCTTGATTTCGTAAAAACGCTGGCTGTTGCCCATCTTCACGCGTATCCAGTCGGGCTTTTTCAGCCGCTCGACCGGCACGATCGGTATGGGCGACCTGCCGAATGCGCGGCCGGTCTTGGCCGCGCCTTTTTGTTTGGTGATGACGTCGCTCATGACGGAGTCAATGCGTTTGCAGCCGTTTTAAGAGATGTTGGATCAACTTGTCGCCCACCACGTCCACGGTATCGGCAATGCCCAGATCGCGCGTTTGCGTCACCGAGAGTCCCGGATAGCCGCAGGGATCGATGGCGCGAAACGGGCCCAAATCCATGTCCGTATTCAGCGCGAGCCCGTGATAGCAGCAGCCGTTTCTGATGCGCAGTCCGAGTGCTGCGACTTTCGCGGCACCTGCGTAAACCCCGGGCGCATCGGTACGTCCGGTAGCCGACACGCTGTACTGCGCGAGCAAGTCTATCACGGCGTTTTCCATCAACCTAACCAGCGGCCGCACCGTAAGCCCGTAACGTTTCATGTCGAGCAGCAGGTAGATCACGACCTGGCCGGGACCGTGATAAGTGATCTGTCCGCCGCGGTCGGTTTTCACGACGG
>JANYDM010000213.1 GCA_025363575.1 Betaproteobacteria bacterium
ACGCAGATGGCGCAGACCGCGGTCTGCAACCGCTATCACACTATCGAACAGCAAGTATGCCGCTGGCTGCTGCAGAGCCTGGATCGCATGCCGACCAACGAACTCAGCCTGACGCACGAATTACTGCGAACATGCTCGGCGTGCGCCGCGAGGGCGTCACCGATGTCGCCGGAAAACTGCAGAAGGCGGGCCTCATTCGCTACTGGCGCGGAAAAATTACAGTGCTCGATCATCTCAAGCTGGAGTCCCGCGTGTGTGAATGCTACGGAGCCGTGAAGGGTGATTACAACCGCTCCGGTACACACGGTCGGAGGCACGCTCGGGCGTAACGCGCACGGGCCTGAAGCTCACGCCCGGATACAGATCGTTTACGCAGAACCCGATCTAAGCAAGAGGGTTGCGCCCGTTAACGCTGACGATACGCGGCAATGGGCATTAAACTCGGCGCGACTGGCGCCCTCGCTGGAGCAGGCTAAGGACGCGTTGCCGCCCGCCGCTCGACGTGCGGCCTGCCCATCTCTGCTCGCGGAATGGAGACCGTAACGACGGTCCCCCCGTTCTGGCCGCGCGTCACACTGCATGTGCCGCCGAGACTTGCGGCGCGCTCATGCATAATCAATAGGCCCGTGGTGGCCGGGGTGCCGCGAATTTTTTCCGCCGCTATGCCTGTGCCGTTGTCGCTTACCGTGAGCACGGTGCTTGCCTCGTCATCGCCTACGGATATTTTGATGACGGAAGCCCGGGCGTGCAGCGCGGCGTTCGTCAGCGCCTCCTGGCAGATCCTGAACAGCGCAATGGGCGCGCCACTCGCCGGCGCGGGCAAATCTTCCGGCAATTCGATGTCGACTGCTATTGAATGGGTGCGTGAGAATTCGGCCGCATACGATTCGATCGCGGCGCACAGTCCAAGAGTATCGAGCGCCGTCGGATGAAGGTCGTGCATGATGTCGCGCTTCATTTGCACCGTCGAAGCCAGCACCTCGCGCGCGCGCGCGAGGCGCTGCGCAAAGGCAGGCTGATCGGTCATTCGCTGCTGCAGCCATGAGAGGTCGAGATTGACTGCCGTGAGCGTGCTGCCGAGTCCGTCGTGTAATACGCGCGCGAGGCGGGCTTTCTCCATGTCGGTGTCAGTCAGCAAATGGCGCGATAGCCGGGTGAGCTCCGCTATTCGTGCTGTCGTGTCCATGCCGGTGTCATCGCTGGGGTTTGTCGCGCGGGCGGGGCTTTTCTTGACGCATGCGGCAACCACCGCTAGCAAAGCGAGGCTGAGGGAAAGCGGTGCGCGCAGCAAGTTCGGAAATGTCATAGGAATATTGGGACGCGTGCTGAGGTTGCTGAACAGTACCGATGAAGCAGGTTATGCAGATTAGTGTAACCCAAAAATTTCTGAATGATGCGCGTGTAGGAGGTTCCTCACGTCGAGCGCGCATTTATCCTATAGGATAAATTCCCCTCGCGATGCCATGCCGGCGCCGCGGCGCGCGTGGCACTATTTGCAGCGGCACTTCAGCTTTCGCGGCACGGCAGCCCGTCGTGCTGCGCGATGAAATGCAGCACGTGGGTAGCACATGCCGCCGGGAATACCATCTGCACCTTGTGGTATGACGAAGGTAAATGCACCATGCGCAAATTGCCGATGCCGGCGGCCAGTATTTTCTCCTGGTCGGGCGTCGTCAGCGGTCCGTTGGTGGGATAGAGGCCGAGCACCGGCGCCTTGATCTTCGCGAGGTACGCTGACACATTCGCGCGATTGACGAGGTTGCCCATAGCGCCCTGCACGTCGCGCCGGTTTTTTTTAAATTCGGTGTTGTACCAAGTCACGAGGCCGGGATCGGTCTCCGGCGGGAAACGCATGCCGCGGTTGCTTGCTTCGAGCCATGCGTCGACCGCGCTGTCGGCGCCCGCTTGATTCTGCGCGCCTTCCTTGCCGGTAAACGTAACTTTGCCACGTTCATTGATGGAAATCGGCGTCGATACCAGGGTCAGTGTCTTGACACGCGCGGGATGCGCCGCGGCGAGCGCCATGCCTATCATGCCGCCCATCGACTCGCCGCAAAAATGGATGGCGTCCACGCCGAGGTCATCGATGATCGCGCAGACGTCCGCGACGCAGGCGTCGAGCGTGAACTCGCGTTCGAGATCGAAATCGGCAGATGACAGCCCGAGGCCGCGCACGTCGGGCCGCACAATTCGGTAGAAGCGGCTCAGGTACGGGATCCAGCTGTACCAGAATTGCGCGGAGCGTCCGTTGCCGTGCTGGAGCAGCAGCCAGGGTGCGTTTTTCCAGGGATCGGTGTAATCGTCGACAACGTAGTGCAGCGTCGGCGCGTCGGCGCGTTTCACATGAGGCATGGATTTACTCGGTTACGATCTTGCGTTCGGCGGCAATCGATTTCCACTGCGCAAGTTCGTCCCTGAGGCGCGCGGCAAGCGGAGCCGCCCCAATGGCCACCGGCAGGGCGCCGTCAGGCTCCAGAAATGCACGCAGTTCGGGCAATGCCGCAATTTCGCGTATATCGCGGTTCAGGCGCTCCACCAGCGGCGCCGGTGTGCCGGCGGGTGCGAACACGCTGATCCAGATTTCCATGGCATAACCGGGGACGGCCGAACCCAGAGTCGGCAGGGCGGGAAACACGGGACTGGGCTGCCGGGACGTCACAGCGATCGCGCGCACGCGGCGCGAGTTAAGTTGCGGCACGAGCGAACTGTAATTCGAAATCATGGCATAGATCTGGCCTCCCGCCATATCGACGATCGCGTTTGCCGCCCCTTTGTACGCGACGTGCGTCATCTGAATTTTGGCCGCAACGCACAGGAGCTCGGTCGCGAGATGGCCAATCGAGCCGATGCCGGCAGACCCGTAGGTGAGCACACCGGGCCTGGAGCGCGCCGCGGCAATGAATTCGGCCGGCGACTTCACAGGAAATGCCGCCGCCACGGCCAGCAGCATGGGGCCTTCGCCGACCATGGCGACGGGGACGAACGCATTCAGCGGATCATACGGAAGCTTTGCCTGCGTCGCCGCCACCGTCAGAAACGTCGACGACGTGAGCAGGAACACTGAACCGTCGCGCGGCGCTTTTGCCACGAAATCGTTGCCGATCACACCTGCGGCGCCGGGCCTGTTGTCGACGATGACCGTGGTCTCCAGCCGCTTCGCGAGTGGCACCGCGAGCGCGCGCGCCACCACGTCGTTGCTGCCGCCGGGCGGGAACGGCACGACGATCCTGACAATGCCCGGCAGCTTCGCATCCGCACCCGCGGCGGAAGCGGCGAATCCGAGCGCACCGGCGACGATGATGAGCAGGCGAATGGTGTGCGGCATCTTGTCTCCCGGGATTTGCATTAAGGCGGTGAAATAATACATCATGACGATAGAGGAGATGCCATGCAATCGCTCAAAATCATCAGTCCCAACGGTCACCTGGGCTTCGCGCCCATCCGTACGGGTAGCTTCGAACTGGGCGTCGCCGCGCGACCGCACTACATCGCGGCCGATTCAGGCAGCGACGACGTCGGTCCGGTGCCGCTGGGCGCGGACATCTGCACAAGCCCGGAGTCGTGGCAGCGGCACGACCTCGAGCATATGCTGGTGGCCTCGCGCAAACTCTGCGTCCCCATGATCATAGGCTCGGCGGGCGACACCGGCAGCAACAGCCGCGTCGATCTGTTCGTGCGCATTATCAAGGAACTCGCGGTGCAGCACGGGTTAAAGAAATTCCGTCTCGGCTATTACTACTCGGAAGTCGACAAGGAATCGCTGCGTCAAAAAATGCGCGCGGGCAATAAGGTGCTGGGGCTCGACGGGCGCGCCGAGCTGACGGAAACCGAGCTGAATGCAACCGAACGCATCGTGGCCATGGCCGGGGTCCACCCCTTCATCGAATTGCTGAAGCAAGGCGCCGATGTCATCATCGGCGGCCGCAGTTCGGACGCCGCGGTGTTCGCCGCACCCGCGATCCATCACGGCTTTCCGCAGGATCTTTCCTACTATCTGGGCAAGGTGCTCGAATGCGCGTCGTTCTGCGCGGAACCGTACGGCGGCAAGGAGACCGTGCTCGGCGAAATCAGCAAGGACGACGTCAAAGTCACCGCGATGTTCCCGGAACAGCGCTGCACCGTGGCGTCGGTTGCAGGCCACGCGATGTACGAGCGCTCGAATCCGTATCAGGAGTTTGTGGCCGGCGGCATGCTTGATATGACGCAGTGCCATTACGAGCAATTCGATGAGCGGACGACGCGCATCACCGGGCCGCGTTTTGTGCCCGCGGACGTGATGCGCGTGAAGCTCGAAGGCTCGGGCAAGGTCGGCGAGCGCTACGTGGGGCTGTGCGGCATACGCGATCCGTACACGATCGCCAACGTCGACCGCGTCATCGCGTGGGCGCGCGACAAGGTGCGCGAACGTTTCGGGCCCGCCGGCTACGAGTTGCATTACAACGTGTACGGCCGCGATGGCATCATGGGCGAACTCGAGCCATTGCGCGACAAGCCCGGCCATGAGTTGTGCGTGTTCGTGCAGGGTATCGCGCCCACCGCGGAAATGGCGGAAGAAGTCGCGATGATCGGATTGCGCCAGATGTTTTACGCGCGCCTGCCGGACGTCAAGGGCACGGCGGGCTCGGTCGCGTTTCCGCTCGACGAAGTGTTGAAGGCAAGCCCCGCGTACCGCTGGACACTGAATCACACCGTTGCAGTCGGCGACGGCATGGAGCTCTTCAGGACGCACCTCATCGAAGCGGGAATCTGAGAAAGGCTCTGCGTATGGCGACCGCCAGGCTCGACGAACTCGCGAAGACGATCCGCAGCAAGAACGCCGGCGTCGACAAGATAACATTCGACATCATTTTCCGCGATCGCGCCAACTATGAGCGTGTCAAGCGCACGCGCGTGCTGACGCGTGAATCGATGGCAAAACTGTATCGTATTCCGGCGGAAAGGATTTCCGATTTTGTCGAATACGATCCGGGTTATGCCATCAAGTTCACGATGTACCGCCTGCGCCCCAGCGGCAGCGCCGGTGACGGCGATATTTTCGGCGCGCAGCAATATGCGCCGCTGCTGGAGCTGGCGGTGCCGGAGTGAAAAAAATCGCCGGTTTCCAATTACGGCTCTACGGCACTAAACTGGGCCCCGGCTGCAATAACCTTATCTTTAACCGCTGCACGTGATGAATGGAGGCAACTATGAAAGCCATTGCACGATCGGGAATAAGATCCGCAGGGGTCGTATTCGGCATGCTCTTGATATTGGTCGCCGGCTGCGCCGGCATGGACGGACCGCGCAACATTCAAGTTACGCTCAATGGGGCGGGCGAAGTACCGCCCGTGACAACCGCCGCCAGCGGCTTCGGCAGCATCTCCATCAGCGACGACAAGTCGATCAGCGGCTCGGTAACGACCTCCGGGGTGGTCGGAGTGGCGGCGCACATCCACGAAGGCGCGCCGGGCAAGAACGGCCCGGTCATCGTGCCTTTGACCAGGTCGTCGGACAACACATGGACGGTGCCGGCGGGCGCTAAATTTACGGACGCTCAATACGAAACCTTCCAGGCGGGCAACCTCTACATCAATGTCCACAGCGCCGCGAACAAAGGCGGCGAAATACGAGGACAACTGAAACCTTAGTGGGCGTGACTTAGGCCCGACTGGCGACGAAGCTGCGCCAGCCGCCGAAATCTGAAATGTCGCGCGCGCCGGCCGTCGCATAGCCGGCGCAGACAAACCCCTGGACATTGCGCCCATCGGCCAGCGTGATCGTGGCGATCCCGAGCGGCGCCGGGATCTCAGCCACAAATGAACCGTAATGCTCCGCCGGCATGCTCCATAGCTCGACTTCAATAGCGTGTCCCGGCTGTTCCGCGCTCTCCATCAATCCCGGCTTGGCGGGCGTCGTTTCCGGCAGCAGATAAAGCCGATAGCGCGGCGCCGTGCGGGCTGCTCCGATGAGACGGCCGCCGCGCGCCGTCAGTTGATGGTTGAGCGGCATGCCCGAGAGATGTGCGCCGACGACCGCGACAGTCACATGCGAGTCGCCGGCGGCGTCACGAAACCCGTCCGCCCGCGGCGGGATTGGAAATTGCGTCGCGCCGAGCTTGACGCCGCTCAGGCGATGCATACGATCGCCGAGTTCGCACAACAGTGGTTCGCTGAAAGCCGGCGCGATCAGCGTGACGCCTGACGGCAGGCCGTCGGCGCGCATGCCGGCCGGCACTGCGATGGCCGCGAGGTCGAGCAGGTTCACGAAGTTCGTATATATGCCGAGACGGGTATTCAGCGTGACGGGATTTTCCTCGACGTTTTTTATCGTATAGATTGTCGGGGCCGTCGGCACGAGCATCACATCGACTGCGCTCATTTCCGCCGCCGCGCGTTGCTTCAAACTCTGCAACCTGTAAGTCGCCTCAAACGCATCGAGCGCCGAGTAGCGCGCACCGCCGGCGGTAATCTCGCGTGTGACGGGCAGCATGTCGGCCTGGTGATCGGCAAAAAAATCCTTGATGCCGGCGAGCCGTTCCGCGACCCACGGGCCTTGATAGAGCAGGGCGGCGGTCTCGCGAAACGGCGCCAGGTCGATCTCCACGATGCGCGCGCCGCTTTTCTCTAGCGTCGCGACAGCCTGCTTGAACATCGCCGCGGCAGCCGTATCGTCACAAAATTCGAGCTGCGATGCGCGTGGTACGCCGCAGCGCAGAGGCGTCGCGGGCATGTGCGCAGATGGACGGGCAATGCGCGAATACGGATCGGCCGCGTCGTATCCGCGTGCGAGCTGGAAAATGTCCCATGCGTCGCCGGCGGTCTGCGCGAAAAGCGAAACGCAATCGAGCGAGCGGCACGCCGGCACGACGCCGTGCGTGCTGATGGCGCCGCGCGAGGGCTTGAGGCCGACGATATTGTTGAAGCCCGCCGGCACGCGGCCCGAGCCTGCGGTGTCTGTGCCGAGGGCAAAGCTCACGATATTCAGCGCGACGGTGACCGCCGAGCCTGAGCTTGAACCCCCGGAGATATACCGCGCGTCGAAGGCATTCGTGCATGCGCCATAGGGCGAACGCGTGCCGACGAGGCCGGTGGCGAATTGATCGAGGTTGGTCTTGCCGATCAGCAGCGCGCCCGCGTCAAGCAGCTTTTGCACGACTGTCGCCGACTTTTCTGCCACATGCGAAAAAGCCGGACAGGCGGCGGTAGTCGGATGATGCGCGCAATCTATATTGTCCTTGATCGCGAACGGCACGCCGTAGAGCGGCAACGCTCGCGCGTTCGGCGTAGATTCCAGGCGCTGCGCCTGCGCCATGACGACATCATCAGGCACCCGGTAAATCCACGCACGATGTTCGTCGCCGTGCGCGGCCGCGGCCAGCACGTCGCGCGCCAGCAGTGTCGGCGTTAAGTCGCCGCTGCGCAGGCGTTCACGCAGGACGGGAAGTGCGAGAGAATAGGGGACTGACATCGCCGTGTTATCGCATGAACCCCGATCATAAAGCAACGCACATGCCAAGCAGGCCGCATCCGGCATGACGCTGTATCGCGGGATGGACAAGGCAGCGCTCGACGCGGCCTACAACAACAGCGCAGCGGTCGCGAACAGCAGCGCGCTGATGGCCGGGTATCAGGCGCGCAGTGCGCAGTTGCGCGCGGAGTCTCCTCACCGGCTGGATCTGCGCTACGGGCCCGCGCCGCGCAATCGCATCGACTATTTTGCTGCGCAGGGGCCAGGCCCCGTGCTCGTGTTCATTCACGGCGGTTACTGGCAGATGCGCGCGAAAGAAGACTTCAGCTTTATAGCGCGCGGGCCGCTCGCGCACGGCATAGCGGTCGCTATGGTCGGCTACACGCTGGCACCGGACATTACGCTCGCCGGCATCGTCGCGGAAATCCATTCTGCGCTCGCGTGGCTCATTGAACGCGTAACAAGTTACGGTGGCGACGCGCGGCGCATCTTTGTCGCCGGCTGGTCGGCGGGCGCGCATTTGACCGCGCTGACGCTCGCGCAACCCGGCGTGCGCGGCGGCCTCGCCATCAGTGGTATATACGATCTCGAGCCCATGCACGCGTGCTACATCAATGACAAGCTGCAGCTCGATGCGGATGCTGTGCGGACGCTTAGCCCGCTTCAGCAGCCCGCTGCCGCCCGCAGTCCGCTGATAGTGGCCTGCGGCGGGGGCGAGCTGGCCGAAATGCAGCGACAGTCGGAGATATACGCAGTGGCGCGCACCGAGGCGGGCATGCCGGGAAAATTCGTGCGGCTGCCGCGGCACGATCACTTCACGATACTGGAAGAGCTCGCTGATCCCGGCGGCGCACTGACTGCCTTGCTGCGCGAACTGGTTGCTCTCTAGAAGGCGGTGGCAACCGTGCACACCGCCCTCCCGTGGTGCAATGGGTCGACGTGCGCACTGGCGCAGTGCGTTTTCGCGTCGCGCTGCCCCGTGTCCATGCAGTGGCGCGTATGGCACAGGGCTTGCTGATGATACTGTTGGTGCGTCGCGTGACGCTAAACCCAATGGTGGAGCCCCGTCGATGAAAACCCAGAAGAACATTCGCTGCCTGCTGCTGTGCGCCGCCGTCTTGGCCGGCGTCGCGTTCATGACGCCGGCGTGGTCGGCCGACCGCGTGATCAAAGTCGGCACGCTGAAGCTGATCCACGCGATCACGCCGTACTTCTACGAAAAATTCACACCGCCCGGTTACAAGATAGAAGTCATTCCCTACGAGACCCCGACGGACGGCAAGAACGCGGTAGTCACGCGTTCGGTGGATTTCGGCACCTACGGGCTCGCAGCGGCGACGCGGGGCGGCGCCGCCGGCGAGCCCGTCGTGATCATAGGCGCGCAATGCAACCGAGGCATGGCGGTCGTGGCGGGCGCCAAGTCCGACATCAAGTCGATCAAGGACCTCGCCGGCAAAAAAGTCGCGATTCTGCCGGGCTCGACGCAGGAAGTCGTAATCCTCGATCGCCTGAAGATGGAAGGCATGTCGATCAAGGACATTCAGCCGATACGCGTGTCATTCAGCGACATGCCGGCCGCGCTCGAACGCGGCGATATCGACGCCTATGTCGGCGCCGAGCCGGGCCCGTCAATCAGCGTCGCCAAAGGCGTGGGCAAAGTCGTCGAATTTCCCTATAGCACGCCCACCGGCTCGGTCAACATGGTCATGACCACGCACGAATTAATGATCAAGGAGAACGCCGAGCTGGTAAAGGTGTTCCTCGCCATCCACCGCAAGGCGACTGAATACGCGATGTCCAACCGCGCGGCGTTCGTCGAAATGGCAGTGCAGAAACTCGGCCAGACGAAGCAGACGATAGAAATCGCCGCGCCCAATGTCGAGCTGACGTGGAACACGGACGCAGACTGGGTGAAGCGAGCCAAGTACTACGGCTCGGAAATGCTGGACAAGAAACAGATACGCCAGCTGCCCGACTACGGCAAGTTCATCGACACGAGCTTCGTGGCAGAGCTGGCCAAGACGAAATAGGCGGATACGAGAAGCCGGCGCGATGGGAAGCCCAGAAATGCCGGCGCCCCTGCCGGCAGCGCCATCGCCGCTGCTGCGCAAGGTCAAGCGCTGGGTCACGCCGTTGGTCGTGCCCCTCGCATTGCTGCTGGCGTGGGACCTGTACGTGCGCATCAGCGGCACGCGCCTGATTCCGCCGCCGCGCGACGTGGCAATCATGCTCTACGATTTTTCGTTCGGCGGCGTCTACGATGACGCTTTCAGCAAGACGATCCACATCCATCTCTGGAAGTCCGTGCAGCGCGTCTACGGCGGTTTCTTCGCGGCTGCGCTGGTCGGCATTCCGCTCGGCCTGCTGATCGGCCGCATCAAGTTCGTTCGCGAGCTGGTCGATCCTACATTGCAGATCCTGCGCCCGGTGCCGGTCACGGCGTGGCTGCCGCTCTCGATGATTTTTTTCGGCCTCGGTCCGAACGCGGCGATTTTCCTGGTGTTCCTCGGCGCTTTCTACCCCATCGTGCTCAACACGACATTCGGCGTGCGCTCCGTCGACTACAAGCTGTTCGAGGCGGCGTCCATGCTCGGCTGCAAAGGCTCGTCGCTCTTCCGGCAGGTCGTGCTGCCAGCGGCGACGCCCTCAATCTTCAATGGCCTGCGCCTCGGCCACGGGTTCGCGTGGATCCTGATCGTGGTCGGCGAGATGACGGGCGTGCCTGAAGGACTCGGCGCAGTCATCATGGACGGTCGTACGCTGTCGCGCACTGATCTCGTCATTTCGGGTATGGTCGTGATCGGGCTCGCGGGCTTTCTGACAGACCGCATGATCGTTGCGCTCAACAATCGCCTGCTCGCGTGGAGCCCGCAACATCATGCCTGAGGCATTGCATCGCAGCGCCCAGCCCACGCTCGCGGTAAAAAACCTGAGCAAGCGATTCGCTATCGGCGAGCAGACGGTGGAAGCGCTGCGCGATGTCAATCTCACCATCAACAAAGGCGAATTCGTGTGCCTGATAGGCGCCTCGGGCTGTGGCAAATCAACTTTGCTGCGCATCATCGCCGGTTTCGAGACCGCGACGGCCGGCGCCGTCGAAATGTACGGCGCACCGATTACCGGTCCGGGGCCCGAGCGCGGGATGGTGTTCCAGGACTTCGCGCTCTTTCCGTGGCTGACGGTCAGAGAAAACGTCGGGTTCGGCCCGAAGCAGCGCGGCCTGCCGAAAGAAAATCTCGACGAGATCGCCGCGCGCTATACGGACATGGTCGGCCTCACCAAGTTCGCGGACTACTATCCGAGCCAGCTGTCGGGCGGCATGAAGCAGCGCGTGGCGATCGCGCGCGTGCTTGCCAATGATTGCGAAGTGCTGCTGATGGACGAGCCGTTCGGCGCGCTTGACGCGCTGACGCGCGAAAAACTGCAGCAGGAGCTGCTCGAGATCTGGGAGCGCACCAAAGTGACGGTTATTTTTGTGACGCATTCGGTTGAAGAGGCAGTGGTGCTGTCCGACCGCGTCGTCGTGATGACGGCGGGCCCCGGGCGTATCGAGCACGACGGGCACATTCAGTTGCCGCGCCCGCGCGAAGTGTCGGCGATGGACTTCAACCAGGTGCGGCGCGACATCACGCAGCGGCTGACCAGCCACGTCGGTACAAAGAGCGTGCCGGCGGCCGCATAAGTTTGAACGGGGCCGCGCGCCGGCCTATCTGATTTCCCTTAGAATGTCGCCTCGCCGCTGCGTCTTCTGCAGCGGACGGCAATAATCGGGGGAGTCGATGCGTTTCTGGATGGCGGGGCTGGTAGTGGCGGCGTATGCGCTGATGCCGCTGACGGCGGTCGCCCAGCGCTATCCCGAGAAATCGATCCGCTTTATCGCGCCGTACGCGCCGGGTGGCGCGACCGACCTTCTCACGCGCACTCTCGCGCAGAAGCTGACTGAATACCTCGGCCAGACCGTCGTGCCCGATAACCGGCCCGGCGCGGGCGGCAACGTCGGCGCCGATATCGCCGCCAAGTCCGCGCCCGACGGCTACACAATCCTGCTCGCGCCGGTGAGTCCGATGGCGATCAATGTGACGCTGTACGGCAAAAAGCTGCCGTTCAATCCCGAAAAGGATTTCGCGCCGATAACACTAGTGGCGAAAGTCCCGCTTGTGATCGTCGTCAATCTCAACGTGCCTGCGAAAACGCTGCAGGAGTTCATAGCGCTCGTGAAATCCCGCCCCGGAAAAATGACTTATGGTTCTTCGGGCAACGGCAGCTCCAACCATCTGACGGGGGCAATGCTGATGAGCGCCGCGCAGCTCGACATGGTGCACGTCCCGTATAAGGGCGGCGGGCCGGGCATGATTGCCCTGCTCGGCGGCGAAGTCGACATGATGGTTGCGCAGATACCGTCGAGCCGGCAGTTGCATATGGCGGGCAAGGTGCGCGCGCTTGCCATCTCCACGGCCAAACGGTCGGCCGCGCTGCCCGATGTGCCGACGATGATGGAGTCGGGGCTGCCGGGTTTCGAAGCAACGTCGTGGTATTGCGTGGTGGCTCCTGCCGGCACGCCCAAAGCGATTGTCGACCGGCTGAACGCCGAAATCGTCAAAGGTTTGAAGACGCCGGAGATGCGCCAGCGGCTGGCCGACGACGGCGCCGAGGTGGAGCCATCGACGCCGGCGGAACTGGCGGCTTTCGTGCATGGCGAAATCGCCAAGTGGGCCAAAGCCGTCAAGGACTCGGGCGCAAAGATCGATTGATGCAGGATCTCTCATGCTGATATTCCGCCAGTTATTCGACGCGCAGTCGTCCACCTATACCTATCTCCTTGGCGACAGCGCCAGCGGTGAGGCGATCCTGATTGATCCCGTCTTCGAGCAGGTGCGGCGCGATGCGGCGCTGATCGCCGAGTTGAATCTGCGCCTAACGTGGACGCTCGATACGCACGTGCACGCGGACCATGTCACCGGCGCCTGGTTGATGAAGCAGCGCGTCGGCAGCCGCATTGCGCTGGCGGCGCAGAGCAGCGCGGACGGCGCCGACCGCCTGCTCGCGCACGGCGACAAGGTAAATTTCGGCAAGCGCTACGTCGAAGTGCGCGCGACGCCGGGACATACCAGCGGCTGCGTGACTTACGTGCTCGATGACCAGCACATGGCTTTCACCGGGGATTGTCTTCTCATACGCGGCAGCGGCCGCACCGATTTTCAGCAGGGCGATCCACGCCTGATGTTCAAGTCGGTGCGCGAGCATATTTTTTCATTGCCGGCGGCCTGCCTTATCTACCCCGCGCATGATTACCGCGGCGTGACCGTAACGAGCGTCGACGAAGAGCGTCGCTACAATCCGCGCCTTGGCGGGGACATCGGCATCGACGATTTCGCGGGTTACATGGATAACCTTGGCCTGCCGCATCCGAAGCAGATCGACGTTGCGGTGCCGGCCAATCTTAAATGCGGTCAAACGGCAGGCGGGAAGACCGGTGACGCGGATCCGCAGTGGGCACCGTTGACATTTACTTTCGGCGGCATCTGGGAGATCCAGCCGCAGGCGCTGGAAGAAATTGCCGAGCGCGTCGAAATCGTCGACGTGCGCGAAGCCGATGAATTCACCGGCGCACTCGGCCATATCCGCGGCGCAAAGCTCATACCGCTGGGTAAGTTAAAGCTGCGCATGAACGAAATCTGCCGCGACAAGCCGCTCGTCGCCGTGTGCCGGTCGGGCGCGCGCTCGGCGCAGGCGGTCGTGATGCTGCAGAAAGAAGGGCTGCGCGATGTCGCCAATCTCAAGGGCGGCATGCTGCGCTGGCGAGCCGAGGGTTGTCCCGCTGAAGAAGAAAGTTGATGCGCAATAAATTAGGTATTTATACGAAAGCAATAGTGTGTGCCGCAACCGCGCTAGCCGTCGGCGCACAAGCCCAGAGTTATCCGGTCAAGTCGATCCGCTACATCGTGCCGTTTCCACCCGGTGGCGGGCAGGACCTGGTCGTGCGCGCGCTGGCGCCCAGGCTCAGCGAAGCGCTCGGCCAAACGGTGATTGTCGATAATCGCGCAGGTGCCGCGACCATGGTGGGGGCGGAGCTGGCGGCGAAAGCCGCGCCCGACGGTTATACGGTGTTCAACGGCTCGAATACCACGCTGGCAATCAATCCCAATCTTTACGCTAAGGTGCCGTACGATCCGATCAGGGATTTCGTTGCGGTCGTGCAGATCGCGTCGCTGCCGAATCTGCTGGTCGTGCATCCTTCGCTGCCGGTGCGCACGGTGAAAGAACTGGCTGCATTGGCGCGCAACCGGCCGGGCCAATTGAACTACGGATCATCGGGCGCCGGCACGCCTGCCCAGCTGGCCGGCGTGATGTTCGGCGATGCGGCACACGCCAAGCTCGTGCATATCCCGTATCGCGGCACGGGTCCGGCCCTGACTGCATTGCTCAGCGGCGAGACGCAGATCATGTTCGGCAGCATCACCTCGACGCTCCCATTTGCAAAAAGCGGGCGGCTGCGTGCAATAGCGGTGACCGGCGCGCGGCGCTCACTGGCGGCGCCGGAATTGCCGACAGTGGCCGAAGCAGCGTTTCCGGGCTTTGAAGCGACCACGTGGTATGGCATGTTCGTTCCCGCCGGAACGCCAGCGGCGATCGTGGCGAAACTCAATACGGAAATGGTGAAGATCCTGCGCATACCTGAATTTCGCGACTGGCTGGTGATGCAAGGCGCAGACCCCGCCGGCGGCACGCCGGAGGAACTCGCTGCATTCGTCAGGACGGAACTCGCCAAATACGCGAAAATCGTCAAAGACTCCGGCATGCGTCCGGATTAGAGCCGGGGCTGGAAATTGAAGAATCGAATGCAGCGGCTGCTTGCCGCATGGGCGGCAGCGTGCACGATCGCGGCGACGATCAACGGCGCCTGGGCAGCGGACTGGAAACCGGAGCGCGCGGTAGAAATCGTCGCCATGTCGGGACCGGGCGGTGCCAACGACATCATTGCGCGTGCACTGCAGCGCATCATGCAGCAAAAGAAACTCGTCGAAGCGCCGCTCACGGTAGTGTCCAAGGTGGGCGCGGGCGGCGTGCTGGCATGGGGCTATCTGAATCAGCACGCGGGCGACGGCAGCTATATTTCGGTCAGCCCGATCAATCTGCTGGTCGAACACATCCTCGGCGCAAGCGCGATCACTTACACGGATGTGACACCGATCGCCCAGCTATTCAACGAATACGTCGCGTTCGTGGTCAATGCCGGCAGCCCGCTGCGCAGCGGCCGCGATATCCTGGTTAAATTGAAATCCGAACCCGCGTCCGTGACTTTCGCGGTGGCGGCGAGCCTTGGCGGTTCGAACCATATCGCGACGATGGTCGCGCTGAAGAGCGCCGGCATCGACGTGAAGAAGCTGAAATTCGTCGTCTTCAATTCAGGCATCCAGTCGCTGACCAGCGTGATGGGCGGGCATGTCGATGTTGCCGCCGTGCCGGTTTCGGGCGTGGCGCCGCAACTTGCGGCAGGCAAGCTGCGCGTGATCGCCGTCTCTGCCCCCAAGCGCCTCGCCGGCGCGCTGGCCGGCGTGCCGACGTGGTCGGAGCAGGGCGCGCCCAGCACCTTTTCCAGCTCGCGCGGGGTGATCGGGCCCAAGGGCATGTCGGCTGCGCAGATCGCCTATTGGGAGAACGTGCTCGCGCGCGTGGTCGAATCCGACGAGTGGAAGACGGACATCGAAAATAATTACTGGGAAAGCAAGTTCCTGACCGCGGCTGACACGCGCCGCATGCTGAAGACCCAGTACGACGAATACAAGAGCGTGCTGATCGACGTCGGTCTTGCGCACTGACCGTTTAACGCAACTATTTCAGGACGCGCACCCGTGAGCGATTCAGCATCAACTCTCGATCTCAAATCTTTTTTTGCGCCGGCCAGCGTCGCCATCGTCGGCGCGACCGACGATGTCACGCGCTTTGCCGGTCGCGTGCTGATGCGCATGATGAACTTCGGCTATCAGGGGCGCGTCTTTCCGGTCAACCCGCGTTTCAAGACAGTGCGCGGGTTCACTTGCTATCCCGCGGTGCGCGATTTGCCCGAGGCGCCCGATCATGTCGGCATCGTGGTGCCGACCGAACACGTGATGACCCTGCTCGAAGACTGCGCGGCGCGCGGTGCCCGCTTTGCCACAGTTTATTCGGGCGGTTTCGCGGAAACCGGCACTGCGGAAGGCCGCGCGCTGCAGGCGAGGATCACCGCGTTCGCGCGGGAGTCCGGCATGCGCATCATGGGGCCGAACTGCAACGGCATGGTGAATTTCATCGACGGTTTTGCGATGACAACCTCGGCCACGGTTGCCACGCGCCAGCCCGCCGGCAATGTCGGGGTCGTCGCGCAAAGCGGCGGCGCGGGCCAGGTCAACGTGATGTGGCGCGCGCAGGAAGCGGGCGTCGGTATCAGCTATGAAGTGAGCTGCGGCAATTCCGCTGATCTCAATATCCTGGACTTCATGCAGTTCATGATCGACGACGAGGCTACCGGCGTGATCATGGTGCTGGCGGAAAATATCCCGGACGGTCCGCGCCTGATCGAGGTCGCGCAGCGCGCCGAGGCGCGCGAGAAGCCGATAGTCATGTTGAAGCTCGGTCGCACTCCGGCGGGCAGTCAGGCCGCAGCGTCGCATACCGGTGCCATGGCGGGTGCTGACGACGTGTGCGACGCGGCGCTGCGCCAGTGCGGCATCATCCGCGTCGACGATTGCAACGAGCTGTACGAGACGGCGATGCTGTTGCGCACACGCCGCTGGCCGCGCGGCACACGCGTGGCGGCAACGACCATCTCCGGCGGCAATGGCGTGCTGCTGGTTGATCTCGGCGCCAGCGTCGGTTTGAGCTTTCCGGCTTATGGCGCGGATACGCAAAAGCAACTCGCGGCATTGCTGCCCAAGCACGGCACGACGGCCAACCCGACGGATGTCACCAACGCGGCAATCGGCAAGCCGGACATGTTCCGGCGCTGCCTGGAAACGATCGGCGCCGATGACAATATCGACGTCATGGTCCCCATCTTCACGTTGTCGGTAGCGAGCGACGTGCGGCAGGCGGCTGAAGCCGCGAAAACATCGGCGAAGCCGGTCGCGATATTGTGGACCGGGGCGTGCAACGATGATCCCGCGTTGACGGCAAGAAGTCTCGTGGCGGAAGGCGTGCCTGTCTACCGCAACACGCTGGCCTGCCTCAAAGCGGTGCGGCTGGCCGCCCGCTACGGCGAATTCCTGCGCCGCCCGCGTGCGGCGACTCCGCAGAGGCCCGCGCATATGGACGCTGTCGCTGCGCACAAGCTGCTGCGCGCGGCGACGGCGACGATGACCGAACGTGCGAGTAAAGCGGTGCTGGCAGCGTACGGCTTTCCGGTCACACGCGAGGCGCTGGCGCGCAACGCCCAAGAAGCCGTGCGTATCGCCGGTGAGATCGGCGGCGACGTTGCGCTCAAGATAGAGTCGGCAGATATTCCGCACAAGACGGAAGCCGGCGCCATACGATTGCGGCTCAAAGGTGACCAGGCGGTGAGCAACGGCTATGCGGAAGTTATGGCAGCGGCGGCAGCCTACAAGAGGGATGCCGCACTCGATGGCGTGCTCGTGCAGGAAATGACGGCGCCGGGACTGGAATTCATGTTGGGCCTGGTGGTGGACGCGGTGTTCGGCCCGGTGGTGGTCGCCGGACTCGGTGGCATACACGTGGAAGTGCTCGGCGACCTGGCATTTCGCGTGGCGCCCATAGACCACGCCGAAGCGCAGCGCATGCTGCGAGAGTTGCGCGGCTATAAAATGCTGGAAGGCGTGCGCGGCGCGCCGCCGTGCGATATCGAGGCGCTCTGCGACCTGCTCGTGCGCCTGTCGTGGCTGGCGCATGAATGCTGCGAAGAGATCGGCGAGCTCGACATCAATCCGCTGCTGCTTTATGCGGAAGGCGCGGGTGCGCGGGTGGTCGACGCGCTGATCGTGAAACGCGCGCCGCAGCAGTCGACAGGCGCGACTATGGAAAATCTGACTGAAGGAAAGCGGTAATGGAAACTACGGCACTCGAAATCGAACTGTCCGACGAGCTGCGCGCGATGCGCGATGCGGTGCGGCGTTTTACCGAGCGCGAGCTTGGCCCATGGGCGGAAGAGATCGACCGCGTCGGCGAAATCCCGCCGGGGCTTATAGAGCTCATGCAAAAGAATGGTTACTGCGGCATGCGGCTGCCGGTCGAGTACGGCGGCGGTGGACTGAGCCTGTTCCAGTATTGCATCGCGCTCGAGGAGTTCAGTCGCCTGCACCGTGCGATCACGATAGCGGCGAACTACTCCAGCGGCATGACGCCCATGGCAATCGTGCGGCACGGTACGAAGCAGCAGAAAGAAAAATTTCTGCGCGGCTTCGCCGCCGGCAAACTGAAGTCCGCCTTCGCGCTGACGGAGCCGGAAGCAGGCTCGGACGCCGCCGGCATGCGCACGCGCGCGGGAAAAAGCGGCGACGGCTGGATACTGGACGGACGCAAGCATTACATCAGCGGCGGCCACGTGGCCGACGTGATCATGGTGATGGCGGTCACCGATCCGGAAAAGCGCGCGCGCGGCGGCATCACGGCGTTTCTCGTCGAGCGCGGCACGCCGGGATTCGAAGTTACGCGCGTCGATACGACCATAGCGACCGACGCGATCAAGCTGGCCGAACTCACGTTCGAGAACTGCAAGCTGCCGGCGGAGGCGGTGATAGGCGAGGTCGGCGCCGGTTTCAAAGTTGCAATGGGTTCGCTGAACGACGGCCGCATGTCGGTCTCGTGCTCGTGCGTTGGCGCGGCCGAATCGCTGCTGGATAAATCGATTGAACACTCGAAGGTGCGCCGCACTTTCGGCAAGTTGCTGGCGGAACGGCAGGCGATCCAGTGGATGCTTGCGGATTCGGCCATGGACATCGCCGCCGCGCGCGCGCTGTGCTACGACGTGCTGCGGCGGCTCGAAAAAGGCGACAACGTCGGCTCCGCCGGCAGCATGTGCAAGCTCTTCTGCTCGGAAATGGTCGGGCGCGTCGCCGACCGCGCGGTGCAGATCCATGGCGGCATGGGCGTGATACGCGGTTTCCCGGTCGAACGCTTCTACCGCGACGTGCGTCACTACCGGGTGGGCGAAGGCGCATCCGAGATCCAGCGCATTGTGATTTCGCGCGACCTGTTGCGCGGCGTCAAGATCGGCGACTGAAGCGATGAGACTTTCAGCCGCCATTGCCGGCATCGGCGAAAGCCGCGTTGGACGCGTGCCCGATCGCTCCGCATTGCAGTTGCAGACCGATGCCGCCCAGGCGGCGCTCGCCGACGCCGGGCTGAAAATGTCCGACATCGACGGCCTGTTGACGACGCCGGTGCGCGTCGAGCACTGGGCCATGCCGTGCGGCGTAGTGGCGAGTCATCTCGGCGTACGCGCGAAATTTCTGTCGACCGTCGATATTGCCGGCGCTTCCGGCTGCGGCATGATCCATCAGGCCGCGATGGCGATCGCTACAGGCCAATGCTCGACCGTGCTGTGCGTGGCGGGGCAGAATCTTCTTACGCACAGCACGCGCGCGAGCGCGGTCAAGAGCATGGCGGAGGGCGGCAGCGCGCATCCGCAGTTCGAGGTGCCGTACGGGCCGCTGGTGCCGTCGTTGTACGCGCTGGTCGCGCAACGCCATATGCATGAATACGGCACCACGCCCGAGCAGATGGCGGAAGTGGCAGTAACGCTGCGCCGGCACGCGAGCCTGAATCCGAACGCGCACAAACGCGAGCTGATCACGGTCAACGACGTACTCAAGTCAAAAAAAATTGCTTCGCCGCTGCACATCCTCGATTGCGCCATCGTGTCCGATGGCGCGGCGGCCGCCATCGTCACCAGCGCCGAGCGGGCGCGCGATTTGAAGAAGAAGCCGGTGCATTTGCTCGGGCAGGGCTACGGTTGCCGGCACAGCAATATCGGCGACACAGAGCTGACGACGACCGGCGCAGTCGATGCAGGTGCGGAAGCATTTCGCAGCGCCGGGCTCAAGCCATCGAACATGGATCTCGCGCAGATCTACGACTGCTTTACGATCACGGTGATTGTGGAGCTCGAGGATCTCGGCTTCTGCAAGAAAGGCGAAGGCGGCGCATTCGTGCAGGGCGGACGTATCGGTATTGGCGGCGAGCTGCCCGTGACCACGCACGGCGGCCTGCTGTCGGGCGGTCATCCAGGGCTGGGCGGCGGATTTTTCCACGTGCTCGAAGCGGTGCGCCAGTTGCGGGGCGAAGCCGGCGCCCGCCAGGTCAAGGATGCCGAAGTCGCGCTCGTGCATGGCAACGGCGGCGTCATCAGCATTCATTGCACGCTGATTCTCGGTGGAGCGGCAGCATGAACGAGCAAACCTCAAATTCATTCGCGCCCGACCGGCGGCTGCCTTCGCCCGATGCGCTGACGGCACCCTACTGGGAAGCCGCGCGGCAGGAACGTCTCGTGGTGCCGCGTTGCGACGATTGCGGTCGCTACCACTTCTATCCGCGCACCTTGTGTCCGCAGTGCAGTTCGCCGCGGCTCACCTGGACGACAGTGAGCGGCAAGGGTGAAGTGTATTCGTTTACCATCATTCACCGGGCGCCGAGCCCGGCGTTCGCGAGCGCGGTGCCTTATGTGGTGGCCGCAGTCAAACTCGCGGAAGGCCCGCACCTAATGACCAATATAGTCGGCTGCGCGCCGGACGACGTGCGCGTTGGCATGTCGTTGCGCGTTGTGTTCCAGAGATATTCCGACGAAATCACGCTGCCGCTGTTCGAGCCCGCGGAGAAGACATGACGCGCCCCGCGCTTCTGATGGCGGGAATGGTGATCGCGTTCGCTGCCGGCGCGCAACCCTATCCCGTCAAACCGATACGCTTCGTTTCGCCTTATCCGCCAGGTGGCGCGAACGATATCCTTGCACGCATCATCGGCCAAAAGCTTGGCGAGAGCCTCGGTCAGCAGATCGTCATCGAAAACCGCGGCGGCGCGACCGGCAATATCGGCGCCGAGTTTGTCGCGAAGGCGGCGCCGGACGGGTACACGATCCTGATGGGGCAGGCGAGCAACCTCACGATCAACGTGAGTCTGATGAAGATGCCCTACGATCCGGTGAAGGATCTCGCGCCAGTCACCTTGGTGGCGACGACGCCGAATCTGCTCGTTGTCCATCCTTCTTTCCCAGTGCGGACGGTTAAAGATCTGGTCGCACTGGCCAAGGCGAAGCCCGGCTCGATCAATTATGCGTCGTCGGGCAGCGGCAGTGCGGGGCATCTCGCCGGCGAGCTCTTCAAGAAGGTCGCGCATATAGAGATGATGCACATTCCCTATAAGGGCGCCGCGCCGGCGTTGACCGACGTCGTGGCCGGTCAGGCACAGCTTTATTTTACGTCACCGATTTCGGCCACACCTTTCGTCAAAGGCGGCAGGTTACGCATGGTGGCTGTTACCAGCGTCAAACGTTCGCCGTCGCTGCCGAACGTTCCAACCGTGGCTGAATCCGGCTATCCCGACTTCGAGGTCGTGTCGTGGTGGGGAGTGCTCACACCCGCAGCAGTGCCGAAAGACCTCATCGCGAAGCTGCACACCGAGTTCGTGAAGGTGCTCGCTCTGCCTGAGATCAAAGCAAAATTCGCGGAGCAGGGAGCCGATGTGGCGAGCGATACACCCGAGCAGTTCGCGGCCTACATCAAGTCAGAGATCGCCAAGTGGGCCAAGCTCATTAAAGAGCTCGGCGTCAAAAGCGAATAGAAATACCTAATATTCGACCGGCACGGGGTCGAGGCTGCGCCACATGTACCAAGTAGCTACGGAGCGCCACGGCTGCCAGCGTTCAGCAAACTTGCTGAGTTGCTTACGCGTACGCGGTTTGCCTTTGAAGTAAAGCCGGCTTACGGCATTTTGCAAACCGATGTCGTCCAACGGCAGCACGTTCGGACGCATCATATAAAACATCAGAAACATCTCGGCGGTCCATCTGCCGATGCCGCGGACCTGAGTGAGTTCTGCGATCAATTCGTCGTCGCTCATTTCTTTCCAGCGGTTCACACTCAACTTGCCTTCCGCGAAATGATGGGCAAGATCGTGAAGGTAGGTGACCTTGCCGCGCGACAGGCCGCACGCGCGCAGCGCATCGGGGTGATGGCTGCGCACGGCTTCCGGATGCATTTCCAACAGTGCCGCGATCAGCTTGTTCCACACGCTTTGTGCGGCTTTGACCGAGATCTGCTGACCGACGATGGAGCGCGCCAGCGTGTTGAATGCATCGCCGCGCGAGCGCATCGCCAGGCCTTTGGAGCTCGCAACGAGCTCGCGCAATACGGGGTCGACCGCCGACAGCTCGCGCGTGGCTTGCGTCCAGTAACGGGGCTTTGCCATGCCGTCAGGCGGCCGCGCGAAACTTGCGCTGCCGCCACGCGTGCACGACATAGCATCGCCACAGTAAGCGGACGAGCGGATAACTGACCGCGCTCAATATGAGCGCCAGCAAAGGCAGACCGATGAGCAGAGGTTTGCCGATCGACGTCAGCCAATCGAAGGCGCTCGGCAGCCATTCGCGAAAGCCTTTGCCTTCGAGGTGAAACGCGAGTTCGGGCATGGTGGCGCCGCTGTCCATCGAAATGAGCTGGCCGAGTTTGAAAGCCAGATAGTACAGCGGAACAATAGTGAACGGATTGGAGTAGAGGGTCACGATCACCGCGATCGGCAGATTGACCCGAAAGCCGACCGCGAGCAGCGCGGCGGCGGTGAACTGCACCGGATTGCTGCCGGGTATCAGGCCCGCGAACATGCCGACGGCAACCCCGCCGGCAACCGACCGCCGATGCAGATGCCACAGGTTATGGTGAATAAGCAGAGAGCCGAAACGCGCTACGTGGCGGTTCTCATTGATGACCGCGTGGCTCGGCAGGTATTTGCGCAGGAACTTGCGGGGCATAAGGTGGCGATATTCTACCTAGTGGCGTGGCGGCCTATCGATTTTGTTCAACGGAAGCCTGCACGCCGGCTATGACTAAAGTCATAGCGGTCGCAGGCCTGCCTGCGCGTTATATCCACTGACAGCGACAACCGGTGAATGTTCATGCGTCTGTACGTGGCAGGGTTCGCGGTGGGCGTATGGTGGCTGCAGCAGCAGGCTGAGTTGCCGGCGCTGCACGGCTACTGGTTTGCAGCGCCCTCTGCGTTCTTGGCGCTGATGGCCATGCGCCCGGCGGCAACGGCATGGCGGATCGCGCGCGGAATCGCAGCAACGGGCTGTTGCCTGGCGTGCGGCATCCTGTGGGCGGCATGGTGCGCGCAACTGCGTTTGGGTGATGCGCTGCCGGTAGAGTGGGAAGGCGAGGACATCAAAGTCGTCGGCGTGGTTGCCGCCATGCCGCAGCCGTACGAACGCAGCGTGCGCTTCGACTTCGATGTCGAGCGGGTGCTGACGCCGCATGCAGTGGCGCCGACGCATATCGCCTTGTCGTGGTGGGGCGCGCCGGCGCGGGATGGACGAGCGTCGACTATGCAGGAGTTGCGCGCCGGGGAGCGCTGGCAGCTGACGGTGAGGCTGCGCCGGCCGCACGGCCTGCTCAACCCGCACGGTTTCGATTACGAGGCGTGGATGCTCGAGCGCGGTACTCGCGCGAGTGGCTATGTGCGCTCCGGCAGCGGCAATCGTCGTGTCGACGTGCTGGTTGCGCGTCCGCAATATCTCGTCGAACGGATGCGGGAAGCAGTCCGCGCGCGTATACAGTCCGCGCTGGGCTCGGCGCCCTATGCCGGCGTACTGACTGCGCTGGCGGTCGGCGATCAGCGCGGCATCGATCAAATGCAATGGCAGGTGTTCACGCGCACCGGCGTCAACCATCTGATCAGCATCTCGGGACTGCATGTCACCATGATATCGGGGCTCGCATTCGCGCTCGTCTATTGGGCATGGCGGCGCAGCGCGGGCCTGACCTTGGGGCTGCCG
>JANYDM010000017.1 GCA_025363575.1 Betaproteobacteria bacterium
ACCAGGTTTTGCCTCGCCTTAAGCAATTCGTCCGCGGTCGGGCCCTTGGCGAGGAACTCCTTGAGGGTCGCGCGCACCACCGCCAGCGCTTCGGCGGCCTGGTCCTTGCGCGTTTGCAGGCCGATGACGAACGGCCCGCGCTCCTGCATCGGCGAAAAATAGCTGTATGCCGAATATGCGAGACCGCGCTTGGAGCGGACTTCCTCGGTGATGCGCGAGGCAAAGCCGCCGCCGCCCAGGATGTAGTTGCCGACGAACAGCGGGAAATAGTCGGGGTCGTCGCGCTTGATGCCCGGCATGCCCATGATGAGATGGCTTTGCGATGCCGGATGCGCAACCACCCGCATCTCGGCGCGCGCGAGCGACGGCACCGGCGGTATTGAGGGCGGCGCTGCCGAGCGCGGCAGGTCGCCGGTCAATTGTTCGGCCAGCTTCTCGGCGTCGGCGCGCGTGAGATCGCCGATGATCGCCACCACCGCCTGGTCGACCGTATAGTAGCGGCGATAAAACGCGACCAGGTCGTCGCGCGTGATGCGCGCCACGGTGTCGGCTTCGCCCGCGCCACGCAGACCGTATGGATGATTGCCATAGGCAAGCTCGTTGAAGTTCTTGCTGAGCAGTGTTTCAGGCTTGGTATCGGCTTCCTTGATGGCTTCGATGATGCGCGCCTTTTCGCGCTCGAGCACCGCCGGTGGAAACTCCGGCCGCTGCAGGATGCGCGAAACAATATCAAGCGCCTGTTTCAATTCTTCCGCGCTGCTCAACGTGCGCACGGACACCCCCGCGCGATCGCTGTCGACCCGGCCGCCGAGCTGCACGCCAGCGTCGGCCATGCGCCGCGAGATCTCGTCTTCCGACAGTCCGCCCGCACCGAGCTTGAGCAGGCCCTGCGTGAGCGCCGCGACGCCCGATTTCTCGCGCGTGTCGTACGCCGACCCGGCCGGAAAATCCACGCTGACGTCGAGCATCGGCAGGTTGCGCGCCTCGACAAAGTAAACCCGTGCCCCCTGTTTGGTCTGCCAATGCTGGATTGGCAACAGCGCCCACGCCGGCGCCGCGGCCATCCACAGCGCGAGGGCGCACAACCAGCGTTTTACGTTATTGGACATGGCGTGCTCCCTGCGGTGCCGCGGGTTTGGCGGCGTCGAGCGGTTGCGGGTCGAGCACCGCGATGGTCAGACTGTCGTCGATCAGGTATTTCTTCGCCACCGCCTGCACCTGCGCCGGCGTGACCTCGCGCATTTTCTCGATCATTCTGTCCATCGTTTTGTGCGGGTAGCCCGCGACCTCGAGCGAGCCGATCTGCAACGCCTGGTAATAAATAGAATCGCGCTGAAAAACCTGCGCGGACACGACTTGCGCCTTGACGCGTTTCAGCTCGTCTTCGCTGATGCCATCGGTGACGATTTTCGCGAGCTCGCGCCGCAATGCCTGTTCGAGATCGGCCACGCTGGTGCCGGCGCTGGGCACGCCGCTCACCATGAACATGCCGGGGCCGCGCTGCGTGCTTTCGTAGCCGGCGCCGACCGCATGCGCGATTTTTTCGCGGCGCACCAGTGTACTGTTCAGGCGCGCCGCTTCGTGCCCGTCGAGCACGCCCGCCAGCATTTCCAGCGCATACGGTTCCCAGTCGTTTTCCACGTCGCGCAAGATCGGCGCGCGGTAACCCATCAGCAGGGACGGCTGCTCGGCGGGCGCTTTGACGTTGATGCGCCGGATGCCGCGCTGTGCCGGCTCGTCCTGCGGCTTGCGCTCGGGCAGCACTTTCGGCTTGATGGCGCCGAAATATTTGTCGGCGAGCGCAAATACTTCTGGCGGATTGACGTCTCCCGCCACCACGATGATCGCATTGTTCGGGGCATACCAGCGGTCATACCAGTCGCGCGCGTCGTGCCAGGTCATGCTTTCCAGATCGCTCATCCAGCCGACGACCGGCGAGCGGTACGGATGGGCGATGAGCGCGGTGGCCATCATCTGCTCGTACACCAGCGATTGCGCGCGATCTTCAGTGCGCAGGCGGCGCTCCTCCATGACGACTTTGATCTCTTTGGCGAACTCTTCCGGTGACAACGAAAGGTTGGCCATGCGGTCGGCTTCGAGCTGGAATGCGAGCGGCAACTGCGCCTTGTGCAACTGCTGGTGATAGCCGGTGGCGTCGCGCGAGGTGAAAGCATTGTCGCGCCCACCCGCGGCCGCGATCC
>JANYDM010000020.1 GCA_025363575.1 Betaproteobacteria bacterium
CCGCAGACGGTCGTGGATAGACTGCATCGGGAAATCGCCGCCGCATTGCAGAATGCAGACGTTGCGAAGCGTCTGGCGTTCGATGGCGCCGAGCCCATCGGCGGTGGTCCCACACAACTTCGAACGCTCGTTACCGTCGACCTCGCGAAATGGACTCGCGTGATCAGAGAAACCGGTATCCGCGGTGATTGAGCGCGCCGAGAAAGCGCATAATCCAGGATTCATAAACCGGACAGGGAAGGCTCGCGATGCATGCCTATCGACGAAGCATGATCTGGTTGTTGCCGCCTCTGCTGGCAGCGTGCGCGTCCGCCTGCTACGCCCAGGCAGGCGACTGCACTGCCAACGTGAAGATAAAGCAGATGGGCGTGCCTCTGATCGCCGACAACAAGCGGTCGATGCTGCAAAGCGTCAGCCATGCCCACTATCGGATCGAGGCCACCTCCGACGAGAAGCAATGTGTCTTTGCGACTTTCAACATCATGCTGCGTTTCACCGACAAAGACGGCAAGCCGGGTCTTGAAACGTATCCCGGCTCGATTCGCTTCCGCGGCGGGCAGGGCGCGGAGTCCGGTGAGCTTCCCGGGCGCCGGCAGGACTCGCGGTTTCAAGCGACCATAGAGGACATCATCTGCAAGCGTTGTTGAGTGTCACCCATGATGTCCCGCGAGCTGAGGACTTTCACTCGCGCGCGCGGCGCCGGAAGACAAAAAGATAGTTGTTGAACGGCGTGCGGCCCCACAAAGGGCGGCTGGCACGCTCGAATGCGCTGGCGGGAAAAGCTTCATCAATGCGCGCGCGCGCCGGGAAATGCAGCGGGGTATTGACGTTCCAAGCGACGGCCTGGGCAAATTTTTCGGCGGCGTAAGTCAACCAGAAACGCGGGCCATTGTCGCGCGGGCAGTCGCGAATCATGAGCTGGCCGCCGGGCGCGATGCGTTCCGCCGCGCGCGCCAGCAATTCGCTCTGTCGTGCAGGCGGCAGATAGTGCAGCACGTCGAACAGTGCGCTGTCTCCTGAAAAATCCGGGAGCGCCGACTGCACGTCGTGACAGCGAAAATCGACGTCGTGATAGCGGTTAATCGCAATGCGCTGTCCGTGCCCGATCTTGCGCGCGTCCAGGTCCAGTCCCAGGACCGGTTGCCGGCAACCGCGCTCGCGCAGGTAAAACGCGAGCAGGCCGACGCCGCAGCCGATGTCGAGGAGCGGCTGGCCCGAACCGCGCAGGAGTTCGTACGCCGCGGGATAAACCGGATCGCTGCGCAACTTGCTGCCCACATACCCGCGCAGCCAGCGCGACGAAAAGTGGGCCGCGACGGCCGCGCAAGCTCGCTCGTGTTCAGTCGCGTCGCTTTGCCGGGATTCCATGGGCCTCGAAATGTATCGTTTTGCGGTTCTTCAAATGAACGCCGGCGTCTGCGATTCGTATTACTATGGCATAGAACTATTGCCGGGTGGCGGTGTTCGCCTCGCCTGTCATCCGTTGAGTAGTCAGAGGCAACAAAAGGGGAGAACAAGAAATGAACTATTTCCTGGCGGCATTGAAAAAATACGCGGAATTCTCCGGGCGCGCCCGGCGCAGCGAGTATTGGTTTTTCGTTTTGTTTTATATTCTGATCTTCATAGGCCTGGCCATCGTTGAGGGAATCCTGGGTTTGAGCAGCAAAACGTCCGGGCTCGGCCTTTTGACGGGGTTGTATTCGTTGGGAATGCTGATTCCATCCCTTGCCGTCTCGGTCAGGCGGCTGCATGACACCGATCGCACTGGCTGGTGGGTCCTGATTGCATTCGTGCCGCTAATCGGCGCCATCGTGTTGCTGGTGTTCTATGTTCAGGACAGCCAGGCCGGCGAGAACCGCTTCGGCCCAAACCCGAAAGAGGGCGCCGCCGCCTAGCCAGCCTTGTCGGCGGACCGCGCGCGGCGGCCGCCGGCGAGTGATATTGGCCCTGCTGGCAGACGGTTTTCGCGCGCGCCCTAGTCGAGCTTCACGCCGGTGTCGCGCGCGACCAGCGTCCACTTCGCGATTTCGGCGCGGATATAAGTGCCGAACTCGGCGGCACTCGATCCCGCGCGCTCGATGCCTTCGCGCGCCAGCATCTCCTGCACGTCGGTGTCGCGCAACATGTTCACCATCGCGCCGTTCAGTTTAGCGACGATCGCATTCGGCGTGCCGGCGGGCGCCAGCACGC
>JANYDM010000039.1 GCA_025363575.1 Betaproteobacteria bacterium
CTCGCTATGACTCGCCACAAAGTGTCGGATGCGCTGCGCTTCGTTTTGCAACGCTTCGATACGGCGATGACTGGCCCGAGCTTCGGGCTCGTCCACTCCTGAGTCGTCGCGACTGCGGTGCGACTTGATCAGTTTCACCACCGCGCGCTCCATCCGCTGGGCGGCATGCCGCAATTCTTTGAGCGTGCCACTTCTGCGCTTGTCCGCGTTGCTGGGCAGCTTCACCCCGTCGATCGCGAACATCTGCTTTCCAATCAACCCCTGGCGATCGCAAATCAGCAGCACCTGCGTAAAGATCGCCGTGATCTCGGTGCCCAGTTCGCGGATGAACTTGGCGATGGTCGTGAACTGCGGGCTGCTATCGCCCGAGATCGCCATGAACAATACGCTCTCGCGACAGGCCCGTTCGATCGCCCGGCTGCTCACCATCCCGCGCGAATACGCCAGCAGCACGACTTTGAGCATGACTGCCGGGTTATAGGCCGGCGCACCGGTCTCGTCATTCACGTAACGTTGGTCGAGTTTCGAGAGGTCAATCTCATGGTCGATCAGGTAGTCCAGCGCGTATTCGAACGACCCTGGCTGGATCTGCGCATCGAGCACTACCGGCAATAACTTAGGGCTGCGGTCTACTATCTTGTAGCGTGCCATTGTTTTATCCCCCGCGAATCGTCATTCCTGATTAACGATTGAAGGAGCAGCACCGACGACACACTCAAGGACTTTTTATACAGCCTCAACGTCCGCGTTGAGCGGCGCGGGACAGAACCCGCAATCGCCGCGCTGACCACGCGTCCGTCTCCAACGCAAAGTTAGACTGCGTCATAGCGCGCGATCGGGTTTAACACGACCGGCCTGCAGTATGTAATGTAAAACGCAGCACTCATGTGTTTGGGCGTACTGAAATATATGTTGTAGCATTTTTATGCAAGAAAAGAAGTAGGTGAAATCGTCGCCGTCTTCATTTATGCCCGGGTTTAAGGATGCAACAGACGCGTCCAAGCCGTCTAGTACGTCGTCTGGGGTGTGAATGGTGGACGCGTTCGCTAGCCATTCGGGGTTGTGTCGCGCGCCATCGAGCAGCAGGTGTAAATCATGGAGCACGCGCGGTACATCCTTTATTGGGACGAGCGCAAAGACATGCTCAGATCTTCCGGAGACATTGAGTGGCTTGGCATCGCCTGAAAGGAAAGCCAAGCTTTCCAAGCTGACATTTCGTAGCAAGTGGTTCATCACGTGTTCGAACCAGCCGTTGCGCGAGAATCCTATTAAGTACGGACGGTCTGGATCTTCGGTTTTACTTGAGGCTTCTAATTGACCATACACATCCGAGGCTTCCTGTTCAGAAGCTACTTCAACCGGAAGGTCGGTCTCCCGAATCGGAAAGCTCGATAAACCTGATTGGTCAGACATACGCGCGCAGTCTAATGTTTCCAATGACCAGCGGCCGAGGCCCAGGAACGTGCCGAGCGAACCGAACAGCGAAGCTGTTTGGCCGTCGGGTCGATTGGACGGTTAGCCTCCATTCGCTCCGGCAAGCCACATGCCTGCGAACACGAGTGATATGAAGCCAGTGACCAATTGCAAAAGCAAGAGGAATGACTTGATCTCCCCAACATGATGGCCCTCCCGAAGAAAGACGCGTTGTACTTCGGCCGACAGGCGCGTAGCGGTGGCAATCGCAAAGACCGAAAGGAGTGCGACGAGAGCAAGTGGCCCTGGTGAACTCCTGGGTCTTAGGACCGAACCGTCAAGCAGGAATAGTAGATTCCATAACACTATAACCGCGACCACCACGCTCCAACGTATAGGGAAACCTGGCGCCCGGGCACTTGCCTTTCCACTTGGCAAGAAACCGGCATCTTGGATAGCAGAAAGCACTTTTGCACGATTGCCAACGCACCAAAAGATGATTGTGACCGGGTAGTCGACTCTGTTGTGATTGATTCGGACACCGCTGGAGAGGAATGGAATTGAGCCATACGGTTCAATAGAAACGACCTGCGATTGACTGAAATCGTATGATCCGAAGCTCGAAACACGAAGTTCACTCCGACTGACTTTTAGGGTAGCAAATGGCCACGAGGCATTCAACCAGCCTACCCGAGCGCCGCCACGGAAAGATACTTCACCCAACTTTAGTCCTCCTTCGCATGGGCGTCCAACGTCTTGGTCTGCCGCGGGCCATGATCACGTATGCGCTCGGTGGATGGCCGGCGGCCCGTCGGCAGCACATGGAGTTAGACATCACTTTCAAACCCTTTCCTTACCCAGTGGATGACTCCATAAGCAATAAGTGAAGGGAGCAACCACAACGCTAACCCCATGAGAATCACCATGCCTTGGTCTAGAGGTAAACGTTCTATCGCTCGATTTGTTTCTGCATTCATTCGATCTTGATCTAGAAGCTTAGCGTCTCGATAGGATATGTTCTTGGCGAGCATGCATTCAATGCGGGAGTTCATCGTTCTTACGTCGTCTGTTGGATAGCGAACCTGACAAACAAGCCTCTCTGCTTGGATCTTTCGTTCGTGCTCTTGGAAGGTCTCGTTCCATCGCTCAAGTGCCTGCGGGTACATATCGCGCTCGACTGGAAAGCGGTTCATTGTTACGAACCCGGCAGTAACGCCCCAGAGCGCGACTGCAACGAGCCAAACACGTTGCCACCCGCGGAGTCTTGATAGCCAAGTTAGGATCTCGGGAGTCATTTTGGTCTCTAACGTCCGTGTTGCGCAGCGCGCGGCTGCCCTTGCCGCGCGTCTCGCCCGAACACGCGGTTAGAGGGCATTTACTTCCCCCTCTTGAGTCCACCCGCCACCACCGTGAAAAGTGTCTGCGAACAACTTGAAATTCTGCCCACAATGCTTGCACCGAAATTGATACATGACGATGTCCGGCCACGTCTGGCTTGCTGCGAATGACGCTAGTGGCAACTGTTCTTCAATTACTACCGCATCATTTAAAATCTCCTCAAGCGCACCTCGGTTGACTTCGCCAAGAGCAACCACCACAGCGTTCAGTAGATACTTCGGTGAATGAAATTTGTGCGTATGTAATTCGCGGCATTCTTCGCAGGACATTTTGATGCCCTCTAACTTTAAATTAGTTGACGATTCGTAGATGCTAAACGCATATATTTATGCATGCAATGATATATACGTAGATATATACATCTGCGAGTGTATATCTGTATCTATATAGAACTATAGTCTACCGTTTCTGTCGCTATTCGACCTTGTAACCCCAGTTCGCGCACCGTTCGCCAATCCATTTCCCACAGCTTGAAGCGCGAGCGCCAGATGGCGCCGGCGGCTTTTGCTTTCTCGCGGAGTTCCGCCTCGCTGAAGCCGATACGCACATAAACCATATCGTTTGGATCGCGGCGCGCATTGCGTGCGCGGGGATTCCACGGCGTCGTTTCCACAATCAGCTCGACGGTTTTGTGACGGACGCTGCGCTGCGCGTCGTAGCGGTAGCGAACGCTGATCAGGCGTTCGCCGTACTGGGCAGCAGTTTCTTGGCGCCGTTTTGGCCCGGTGCAAGGCTCAGTCGCGTTTCCATGATGACGAAACGCGGGTTTGATCCGTGAGTTGACCGCTATGCCTTTAGTATTACCGGTCGCCGATCACAATCATAAACGTCAATCCGCGCGCAGGTTCGCTGTCTTCACAACCTTCGACCACTTTGCCATTTCCTGGGCGATGTAGGCGGCGAATTCTTCCGGCGTGTTGTTCATCGGCTCGGCGCCGATCGAATAGAGGCGCTCGCGCGCGTCGGGTTCGCGCAGCGCGCGTGATACTTCGGAGTTCAGGCGCATGATGATTTCGCGCGGTGTTCCGGCCGGGGCGAGCAAGCCGTACCACGAATTCACTTCGAAGCCAGCAAGGCCCGCTTCCGCCATCGTCGGGATGTTCGGCGTGCCTTGCCAGCGCTTGGCGGTCGTCACCGCGAGCGCACGCAGGCGTCCCGCATTGACCGCGGGCATGCCGGTGACGATACCGTCGAACAGCATCGTGATCTGGCCGCCCATGAGATCGGTATGTGCCGGCGAGAGTCCCTTGTACGGAATGTGCGTGGTTTTGATGCCGCCCATCATTTGCATCAGCTCTATGGCCAGATGAGAGGCGGTCCCGTTTCCCGATGAGCCTGCCGTGAGCTGGCCAGGATGGGCTTTCGCAAACGCGATGAGTTCCTTTACCGAATTCGCGGGGATCGACGGATGCACGACGAGCACATTGGCGATAGATGCAAAGAGCAGGATGGGCGCGAAATCTTTCACTGCGTCGAACGGCAGCTTTGGATATAGAAACGGATTGACGGCGTGCGCGAACGCCGGCTCGAGCAGCGTGTAGCCATCGGCCGGCGCTTTGGCCACGATTTCCGTTGCAATGTTACCGCCGGCGCCCGGGCGGATATCGACGATGACCTGCTGGCCCCATTTTTCGGCCAGCTTTTGCGCTATCGTGCGTGCCCCCACGTCGCTGGGCCCGCCTGCGGCAAAGCCGACGACGAGTCTTATGGGTTTGCTCGGATATTGCTGCGCGTATGCGCTTGATATGAGCGCCGCCACAACAACGATCAACGTAAATGATTTTGTTTGCATTTGATTTTTTTTCACCCTTACCTCGTCACCTTCAATCCTCAATCCACTTTCGCGCCCGATGCTTTCACGACCTGCGCCCATTTTTTTATCTCGCTGTCGATCAGTCGAGCGAATTCGTCTGCAGGCATCGGCCGCACTTCGAACCCGGACGCAAACAGGCGGTCTTTCACTTCCTGGGTTTGTAGCGCGGCGAGCGCCGCATTGCCTAATGCGGACACTGCCGCGGGCGGCAGTCCGGCCGGGCCTACGAGGCCGAACCAGGCAGTTGCTGCATAGCCGGGCAGCGCAGCTTCGGCGATGGTCGGCATTTCCGGCATCGACGGCGAGCGTTTTTCCCCCGTCACGCCGAATGCGCGCAGGCGGCCGGCTTTGACGAGCGGGATCGCCGACGACAGGCTCGCGAACATGAGATCGAGCTGCCCGCCGAGCAGCGCAGTCAGCGATTCCGTTGCGCCTTTGTACGGGACGTGCACCATTTTTATGCCGGCCATGGTGGCGAACAGCTCGCCGGACAAATGCACCGTAGTGCCCGAACCCGAAGAACCATAATTGAGCTGGCCGGGATGCGCCTTGCCGAGCGCAATCAATTCGCGGATGGATTTGGCCGGCACGACGGGATTGATGACGAGAATGTTAGGGTTTTCGCCGACCAGCGCGATCGGCGTGAAATCGCGTTGCGGATGAAACGGCAATTTCGAATAGAGCGCAAGATTGATCGCGTGCGTGCCCACAGTCGCCATCATGACCGAATAGCCGTCGGGCGCACTCTTCGCGGTCAGTTCTGCGGCAATGTTGCCGCCAGCGCCGCCGCGATTGTCGATGATGAACGATTGGCCGAGCTTGTCTCGCATCTGCGGCTCGAGCGCGCGCATGATGATGTCGGCGGCGCTGCCCGCGGTGAACGGAATGTATACGCGCACCGGGCGCGACGGGTAAGGCTGAGAGTAAGCGGACGAAGCGATTAACGCGCTGACAGCAAGCACGAAAATGCCCGGCAAAAGTCGCATGCTGTTCTCCTCCAGCGACTCTTGCGTCGCGACCGTGCAAGCGTAACACGGCGCGCGAGGCCAAACCAAACTCCGCCAACCGGCAAGCCGGTTTCTAACTACTTGCTACTGGATTGCGGCGAGCTTGCCATTCGCAAACTGCAATTGCTGCCTGGGCTCATCTTGCGGGCCATAGGTCCATTCCTCACGCCACGCATTTTTCCCTTTGCTGCGTGAAATCTTGCTCGGCTTGCCCCACCCGCGCAGGTTGAGCACTTCGGTATCGGTCATGCCCAGCGCGAGGGCGGTGGATTGAAGCTGCGCCGGCGGTAGAGGTTCCTGCCGCAAGTTCAGCGGGCTCACGCTATTGGGCTCCAGCACCCGCACCGGTATGACGGCGAGGTCGGTAGTGCCTTGGGCAGACTTGCACGGCGCGTCCTGATAGACGATGGAGTTATCGGTATTGCATTTGTAGATCGCGGCTTGTCCGGACAGCGGTAGCGCGGCGCAGAACAGGCCGAGGAAGACGGGAAGATATGAGGAGTTTTTCATGGCATCCTCCTAAGGAATTAGCCGAATCAAGAATGCCACCGCTCCCTTGCCCGAACCATAAGGGCGGTCCGATTCCCCTGTAGGATAAATTCGTTGTTATTTGCCAGTCCCAGGTGACTCCTCTGTGAGCGGACGCCCTCCGACACCTAGGCGCTGCCGCGTGCATGCGGTATTCTTCGTCGGCCACCGATGACGCTACGCAGCATTAAGAGCGGTTCGGTGGTTGATCGACAGAAGATCCCTGCCGGAGGAGAGCCATGAAATTGCCGTACGAATCGCCCTGCGCGTCAGGCGAAGATATGCCATTGTCAGGCGTGCCGCGCCGCACCTTTCTCGCCGGCCTTGCCGCGTTCGGCGCCAGCGCGCTGATTCCGGGCTGCGCAACCGACACCGAAGCTCCGGTGCTGACCGGCGGCAGGCCGCATCGCATCGACATTCATCATCACCTCCTGCCGCCGAAGTACGTCGCCGAATTGTCGCAGCATGCCAAAGGTGAAAACCCGCCGCCGTGGACACCCGCGCGCTCGATCGAGGACATGGATAAAAACGGCATTGCGACGTCGATGCTGTCGCTGATGCAGCCGCAGGTGTGGTTCGGCGATGTCGCGCTCGGACGGCGGTTGGCGCGGGAGAGCAACGACTACGCGGCGACACTTGTGCGCGATTATCCCGGCCGCTACGGAATTTTCGCGACCTTGCCGCTGCCCGACAGCGAAGGCAGCCTGAAGGAAATCGCTTATGCGATGGATGTGCTCAAGGCCGATGGCTTCGGGCTGATGACGAGCTACGCGGGCAAGTATCTGGGCGATCCCGTGTTCTGGCCCGTGTGGGAAGAGCTCAACCGGCGCAAGGCCGTTGTTTACAACCACCCGCTGTCTGTCGAATGCTGCCGCAATCCCGTCGCGCAATACATTCAAAATTCGGCCATCGAGTATGCGACCGACACGTCGCGCATGATCGCGAGTCTATTGTTCAGCGGAGCCGCGGCGCGCTTTCCGGATATCCGCTGGATCCATTCGCACGGCGGCGGCACCATGCCGTTTCTTTACACCCGGTATACGCGGCAGGAAGCGGCCACCAAGAACCGCGAGCAGCTGCTTCCCAATGGCGTCGCGCACGAGATCAAAAAGTTCTACTACGATACAGCGCAGGCGAACCATCCCGGTGCACTCGCTGCGTTGCTGAAGCTCGTGTCCGTGTCGCAGGTCATGTTCGGCACCGACTTTCCGTACCGGCCCGGCGCCGAGGCCGTTGCGGGTCTGAATTCCTACGGGTTCAGCGCCGCCGAATTGCAGGCGATCGATCGCGGCAACGCGTTGCGGCTGCTGCCGCGCTGGAATGTCTGAGCGGCAGCAAGAAAGGCGCGCGCTCGCGATGGCGCCGGTGCGCCGTAACTGTTAATATTTTGCGCTACTGACCGTTGTCCGTCTGCAAGTCCGAACGCGGCACCAGCCCGCGACCATCAGGAGGGGCCCATGAAATCCACGCTGTCCTGCGTAGCATTCGCATCCATCATCATTTGCTGCGGCGCTGCTTGCGCGCAGACCCTCGATGAGCTGAAAACCGACGGCAAGAATCCGGATAACGTGCTGACGTACGGCATGGGCTACAGCCAGAACCGCTACAGTCCGCTCGCGCAGATCAATAAAGCGAACGTGAAAAAGCTCGTGCCGGTATGGACGGCGGGGCTCGAGAATGAGTTCGGCGAGCAGGCGCAGCCGTTAATTCACAACGGCGTGATGTATGTGAGCAATGCCAAATGGACAGTCGCGCTCGACGCGCTGACCGGCCGGCAACTGTGGCGCACGCCGGTCGATTTCGATCCGGAAACGCCGCGCGTGGTGTGCTGCGGCGTATCGAACAAAGGTGTTGCGCTCTACAACGGCAAAGTGTTTCGCACGACGCTGCACGCGTACGTCGTCGCCCTCGACCAGAAAACCGGCAAGGAAATCTGGAAGCAAAAGGCGGCCGAGTGGAAAGAAGGCTATTCGCAGACAGTGGCTCCGCTGGTCGCGAATGGCGTGCTGGTCACCGGCATTTCCGGCGCGGAATTCGGCATCCGCGGCTTTCTCGATGGCTGGGACCCCGACACCGGCAAACATTTATGGCGGCGCTACACCACCGCCGGTCCCGACGATCAGGGCCATGCAACATGGGAACCGCGCGCGGCGTACCTTAATGGCGGCGCCAGCACCTGGGTGACGGGCTCCTACGATCCTGAGCTTGATCTCATGTACTGGGGCACGGGCAACGGCGGACCGTGGAATCCGAGCGTGCGCAAGGGCGACAATCTTTACGTCGCGTCCATCATCGCCGTGCGGCCGAAGACCGGCGAAATCGCATGGCACTATCAGGCGACGCCCAACGACATTTACGATTGGGACGCGGTGTGGGAAATCATCCTGGCCGACATCAAGATCGACGGCCAGGTGCGCAAGGTCGCGATGCAGATGAACCGCAACGGGTTCCTCTATGTGCTCGATCGCGCGACCGGCCAGTTGCTGTCCGCGAAGCCGTTCGGTGAAATGACGTGGGCGACGCACGTCGACATGACGACCGGCCGGCCGGTCGAATCCGAAGGCGCCAAAAAATACCGCGCGGGCGAGCGCTTCGAGCTGTGGCCGAGCGTGCGCGGCGCCAAAAACTGGCCGCATGCGGCGTTCAATCCCAACACGGGGCTGCTCTACGCGAATACCAACTATGGCTACTCGACGGTGCGTCTCGTCGAGCTCGCTCCGTTCAAGCCCGGCGTGCGTTACGTCGGCGTCGAGAACACCTATCCGACGATCAATCCCGGCGATATCGTCGGCCACATCGAGGCCATTGATCCGATGACTGCGCAGCCGAAATGGCGCGTGCCGGTGCGCGATTACCAGATCGCATCCGCCATGCTCGCCACCGGCGGCGGGCTCCTCTTCAGCGGCAAGCACACTGGCGAATTTTTCGCGCTCGACGCGGACACCGGCAAGACGCTGTGGGAATTCCGCACGAGCTCCGGCGTCAATGCGATGCCGATTACGTGGACGCACAAAGGCAAGCAATATGTGACCGTATTGTCGGGGCTGGGCGGTCTTTACGGCACGCGCGCACGCGAAGCGCTGAAGCAAGTTCCCGTGGGCGGCTCGGTGTGGACGTTCGCGCTCATCGACGATTGAGCCCGGCGATTTCACGTAGCGTCGCAACGCGTTTAAACCGGCAAGGAGAACCCATGCAAAAGTTAATGACCTCTATCGCATTGCTCGCTGCGCTGCACGCGCCCGTCTTCGCGCAAACGCAGCAGGATCTTGCGCGCGACGGCAAAAGCGGCAGCACCGACAACGTGCTGACCTACGGCATGGGCTACAACCAGAACCGCTACAGCGCCCTGAAACAAATCAACAAGGACACGGTCAAGCGCCTGGTGCCGGTATGGAGCACGTCGCTCGGCAGCAATTATGGCGAGCAGGCACAGCCGCTCGTCTACGACGGCATCATGTTTGTGACCAACGCCGAATATACGGTGGCAATCGACGTCGCGAGCGGCAAGCAACTCTGGCGCACCGCCGTCGACTGGGACCCGGCCACGCCGCGCGTTGTGTGCTGCGGAATTTCCAACAAGGGGCCCGCGGTTTACAACGGCAAGGTCTACCGCGGTACGCTCGACGCCCATGTCGTGGCGCTCGATCAGAAAACCGGCAAGCAGATCTGGAAGACGAAGATCGCCGATTGGAAAGAGGGCTTCTCGATCACGTCGGCGCCCCTGGTCGCCAACGGCGTGCTCATCACCGGTATCTCGGGCGCCGAGTTCGGCATTCGCGGTTTCCTGGACGGTCTCGACCCGGAAACCGGCAAGCAATTGTGGCGCCGCTACACCATTCCCGCGCCCGGCGAGAAAGGCAGCGAGACCTGGCCCGCGGGCGATGCATGGAAGCAGGGCGGCGGTTCGACCTGGGTCACCGGCTCGTACGATCCCGAGCTCGATCTCGTGTACTGGGGCACGGGCAACGCGGGGCCGTGGAATCCCGCTGTGCGCGGCGGCGACAATCTCTATTCAGCGTCGGTGCTTGCGATCAAGCCGCAAACCGGCGAGATCGCCTGGCATCGCCAGCTCGTGCCGAATGAGATGTTCGACCTCGACGCGGTGTGGGAATGGATACTGGGCGACATCAAAGTAAAAGGCACGACGCGCAAGGTCGCAATGCATTTTTCGCGCGGCGGTTTTCTCTATGTCATAGACCGCACCAACGGCGAGCTCCTGTCGGCGGAGCCGTTCGAAAAAGTGAACTGGGCGACGCACGTCGACATGAAGACGGGGCGGCCGGTCGAATCCGAGATCGCGAAGAAAGTACGCGCGGGCGAGCAGATCGAATTGTGGCCGGGCCAGTGGGGCGGCAAGAACTGGGCGCACGCCGCGTTCAATCCCGAGACCGGGCTGCTGTACGCGAACACGATGCATAACTCGCGCCTGGTCCAGTTCGAGCCGGTCGAATACAAAGTAGGTCAACGTTACGTCGGTTTGAAGAACCTGCCGGCGCCGATCGCCCCGGGGACGCCCATCGCACACGTCGATGCAATCGAGCCGCTGACGGGCAAGCACAAATGGCGCGTGCCGATTATGGACATACCGCATTACTCCGCGGTGCTTGCCACCGCCGGCGGCCTTCTGTTCACCGGCAAGGAAACCGGCGAGTTCATCGCCCTGGATATCGACAGCGGCAAGACGCTGTGGCAATTCCAGACCAGCTCGGGAATCAACGCGCAGCCCATCACGTTCACGCACAAAGGCAAACAATATGTCGCCGTGCAATCGGGCCTGGGCGGCGTCAATGTCGTGCGCATGGGCGAGCAGCTCAAGAACGTGCCGCGCGGCGGCTCGGTGTGGGTGTTCGCCGTGATGGACAAGTAGCTCTGGACTGGATGAACAGGAGAATCCTATGAAAACAGCATTGATCGTTATGGCGGCCACGCTCGTGCTCGGCGGTTGCGCGCCCGGCCCCGGCAACTACGATCTCGTCAACGACGGCAGGAACACCGACAACATCCTGACGTACGGCATGGGCTACAGCCAGAACCGCTACAGTCCGCTCGCCCAGATCAACCGCTCGAACGTGAAGCGCCTCGTGCCGGTGTGGAGCCTGTCGCTCGAAAACGATTTCGGCGAGCAGGCGCAGCCGATGATACTCGAGGGCGTCATGTACGTGAGCGACGCCAAATGGACGGTCGCGATAGACGCGGTGACCGGCAAACGCTTGTGGCGCACGGCGGTCGATTTCGACGCCGACACACCGCGCGTGGTGTGCTGCGGCGTGTCGAACAAGGGCGTCGCGCTCTACAACGGTAAGGTCATACGCACGACCATAGACGCTTACGTCATCGCGCTCGACCAGAAGAACGGCCAGCTGCTGTGGAAACAGAAAGTCGCCGACTGGAAGCAGGGGTACTCGCTGACGGTTGCGCCGCTGATCGCCAACGGCGTCGTGGTGACCGGCTGCTCCGGCGCGGAATTCGGCGCGCGCTGTTTCCTCGACGGCTGGGACCCGGATTCCGGCACTCATTTATGGCGGCGTTACACTGTACCGGGGCCCGGCGAGAAAGGGCATGAAACGTGGCCGGCTAACGACGCCTATCTGCACGGCGGCGCGAGCACGTGGATCACGGGCTCGTACGACCCCGAACTCGATCTCATGTACTGGGGCACGGGCAATGCCGCGCCGTACAACCCGGAGAACCGCAAAGGCGACAATCTTTACGCGGCATCGATCATTGCCGTGCGGCCGAAGACGGGCGAGATCGTATGGCATTATCAGGCCGTGCCCAACGATATCTATGACTGGGACACCGTGTGGGAAATCATCCTCGCCGACATCAAGATCGACGGCCAGACGCGCAAGGTGGCGATGCAGATGAACCGCAACGGCTTTCTCTACGTGCTCGATCGCGCCACCGGCGAGCTGCTCTCGGCGAAAGCGTTTACGCAGGTCAACTGGGCCACCCATATCGACATGAAGACGGGCCGGCCTGTCGAGTCCGAAACATCGAAGCGCCTGCGCGCGGGCGAGCAGATCCAGCTGTATCCGAGCGTGCGCGGCGGCAAGAACTGGATGCACGCAGCGTTCAATCCGAATACCGGCTTGCTGTATGCCGCCACCAATGAAGGCTTTTCGAACTACAAGCTCATCAAGGTCGACCCTTTCAAGCCGGGCTTCCGCTACCAGGCAGTTGAAGCAACGTATTCGCCGGTCACGCCGGCGACCGTGGGCGGCTACTTCCAGGCGCTCGATCCGATGACGGCCAAACCGAAATGGCGCACGCCTATCATGGGCGAGCTGCCCGGTTCGGCACTGCTTGCTACGGGCGGCGGCCTTTTGTTTACCGGCAAGCACAGCGGCGAAGTGATTGCCCTTGATGCCGATACCGGCGAGCAACTGTGGCAGTTCAGGACGACGTCCGGCGTCAACGCCCAGCCCGTGACATGGACAAAAGACGGCCGTCAATATGTGACAATACTTTCCGGCAGCGGCGGGACAACGTCGCAGCGCCGCGGCCTGCCCGATATTCCCGCGCAGGGCGCGGTGTGGACTTTCGCGCTGATGCCCGAATAGGAGAATGCAGACAGGATGAACGGAAGCAAAGTGTTAATCGGCTGTGCGCTGGGGGTGCTGTGCGCCGGCGCCGCCGCGCAGGAGACTTTCGCGCCGGAAGCAATCAAGCAGGGGGCGGGCATCTACTCGCAGAATTGCGCGCCGTGTCACGGCCCCCGTTTGGCGGACCCGCAAGGCGCATTCGATCTGCGCACATTTCCGCCTGATCAGAAAAACCGCTTCCTGAATTCGGTGACCAAAGGCAAGAACAGCATGCCGCCGTGGGGAGGCCTGTTCAGCGCCGACGAGATCGAGACGCTCTGGGCGTACGTGATGGCCGGCGAGAAAAAATAGGTAACCGCTCATGCAGATTCAAACCTACACACGCACGGCCGTCGTTTTGCATTGGCTGATCGGCATCTGCGTGCTCGCGCAAGTGACGCTCGGCCTGTGGATGATCACCATCCCGAAAAGTCCGCCGGGCGTGCGCGCCTATTGGTTCAACGTGCACAAGTCGATCGGCATCACGCTCGCGGTGCTGATTGTCGTGCGCCTGCTTTGGCGGCTCGCGCATAGCGCGCCGGCGTTGCCGCCGGCCATGCCGCAATGGGAGCGCATCGCCGCCAAAGCCAACCATGCGCTGCTGTACGTTTGCCTGATCGTCATGCCGGTATCGGGTTATCTTGGTTCGTCATTCACCAAGTACCCGATTCTCTACTGGGGTATCAAGCTGCCGCAGTGGGGATGGGATTCCCCCGAACTGAAGGAATTATGCAGCCAGGTGCATTTCGTTACGGCCTGTATCTTCATCGCACTGATCGCAATCCACATCGCTGCGGCGATCAAGCACTGGCTGATTGACCGCGACGGCGTCGTTCAGCGCATGTGGTTTTCACGCGTCAGCGAATAACCACGCCCCACGGCAGTTCACCGACGGTGATGTCGGTAATCTTCTGGTTGGTATCGGTGTCAATAACAGAGATCGAATTCGAGCGGCCGTTCGCGACGTAAAGCTTTTTGCCGTCGGGCGTGACCGCCATGTTCCACGGGCGGCGACCGACGGGCACGGTCGCGATGACGGTGTCGGTCGCGGTGTCTATTACCGAGACGGTGCCGTCGGTGCCGTTGGAGATATACACGCGTTTGCCGTCCGGGCGCACGGCGACCCCGTTCGAGCGCTGCCCGGCCTTGATCGTCTTGAGGACGGTCTGTTTCGCGGTGTCGATCGAGTAGACCATGTGCGCTTCCTCGGCGGCGACGTACGCGCGGCTCGAGTCCGGCAGGAAGCCGATGCCGCGCGGGCGCTGGCCCAGCGTGACCGAAGTGACCTGCTTTTGCGTGCGCGCATCGATGATATCGACGACGTCGCCGTCTTCAGCGCTCACGTAGAGCCACTTGACGTCGGGACTGAACACCGCATGCTCGGGGTTTTTGCCTTTGACTTTCAGATTGAGCGTCAGCTTGTTGGTCGCAGTGTCGATAAATGCGACGCTATTGCTTTCTTCGACTGCCACGACCACCCATTTGCCATCGCTGGAGATGCCCACGCCTTCGGGCGATTCGCCGAGAGCGATTTTCACTGTGATCGCTTTCTTCGCGACGTCAATCACGTTCAGCGCGCGGTTCGGCTGGTCGCTTACGTAGAGGAATTTGCCGTCAGGGCTGACGGCGATGCCGCGCGGCCTGTCGCCAGCTTTGATTTCGCCGGTGACGCGGTCGGTGGCGGTGTCGATGATTGAAACGGTGCCCGACTTCTCGTTGGGCACATAGGCGTACGGCTGCGCGAGCGCGCTGCACGCGAAACCTGCGATGGCGGTGATGACCAGACGATAAGCGGTGTGCATGAGATTCCTCCGTTCGTGTAAAGCCCAGTATCGCAAAGTTGGTGTTCAAGGTCGAGCGTCACCGCGCGTGCTGGCGCATAATTGCGGCTCGAACTTCGCGGAAAGCGAATATGCATCTGGCGGGTTTCCCGTTCGGCGTCACCGACTGGTCGAAGATAGAGCGCACCGAGCACAAAGGCGAGACCGGCACCTCGTTCTGGCGCACGCAGCAATGCGGCGATGTGCGAGTGCGCATCATGGAGTACTCGCCGGGCTATCTGACCGGCTACTGGTGCGCGAAAGGCCACGTATTCTTCTGCATCGAGGGCGAGCTCGAGATCGAGCTCGAGGACGGGCGCAAGTTCCAGCTCACGCCCGGCATGAGCTTCCAGGTTGCAGACAATGCAGAGCGGCACCGCAATTTCACGCGCGCCGGCGCAAAATTCTTCGTCGTCGATTGAGTTTCAGAAAATGAGCATGAGCGCTAACCCTGCAAGTCGTCCGCCATTGCCGCCATTCACCCGCGAAACCGCCGCGCAAAAAGTGCGCATGGCCGAAGACGGCTGGAATTCGCGCGACCCGGAGCGCGTGTCCCTCGCCTATACGCTCGACAGTACCTGGCGCAACCGCGCCGAGTTTCTCACGGGACGCGCGGCGATCGTGGCTTTTCTGCAGCGCAAGTGGGCGCGCGAGCTCGACTACCGGCTGATCAAGGAATTGTGGGTGTTCAGCGAAGCACGCATCGCGGTGCGCTTTGCCTACGAGTGGCGCGACGATTCCGGCCACTGGTTTCGCTCATACGGCAACGAAAACTGGGAATTCGACGAGCACGGCCTCATGCGCCGCCGCATCGCGAGCATCAACGACCTGCCCATCAGCGAGGCAGACCGGAAATACCGCTGGCCGCCGGGCCGCCGGCCCGACGATCATCCGGGGCTGACCGACCTTGGTTTGTAGCGTCGCATTGCGATCGAGTTGACTGTCATGGCCGTGGTCCCGCCGCTCAAGGGCGAAATACGACATCTCGCGCGTCTGTGGCGTTTTCTTGCTCCGTATAAGGGCCGCCTCGTCATCGCGGTCATCGCGCTCATCACCGCCGCAGGGTGCGTGCTGGCGCTCGGGCAAGGCCTGCGCCATGTGATCGACGCGGGTTTCGGCAGCCGCGATCCGCGCCTGCTCAACGTCGCGCTCGCAGCGGTCGTCGGCGTTTCCCTGCTGCTGGCGGCGGCAACGTGGACGCGCTTTTATCTCATGATGAGCGTCGGCGAGCGCGTGATCGCGGACGTGCGAAAGGCGGCGTTCGCGCACGTGCTGACGCTGTCGCCCGCGTTCTTCGATGCATCGCGCACCGGTGAAATCTCGTCGCGCCTCACCAACGACAGCGAGCAGATGCGCCAGGTAATCGGTTTCGGCGTGTCGATGCTCCTGCGCAACGGGCTCATGATGGCCGGCTCGCTCATCATGCTGTTTGCGACGAGCGCCAAGCTCGCTGCGTTCATCGTGCTGGGCGTGCCCGCGACTCTCGTGCCGATCCTGCTGATGGGACGCCGCGTGCGCAGCCTGTCGCGCATGAACCAGGACCGTGTCGCCGACGTGACGGCGCACATTGATGAATCGCTGCATGAGATCCGCACGGTGCAGGCTTACTGCCATGAAGAACGCACGAATGAGCGCTTCGCAACCGCCACGGAAGCCGCGTACGCAGCGGGCGTCGACCGCATTCGCGTCAAGGCGTGGCTGATTTCGCTCGTGATGCTGATCGGCTTCTGTGCCGTCGGCGTGATCCTGTGGATAGGCGGCCACGACGTGTTCGCCGGGCGCCTCACCGCTGGCGAGCTTTCCGCGTTCGTGTTTTACGCAGCCATCGTCGCGGCCAGTGCCGGCGTCGTCTCCGAAGTGTGGGGCGAAATCCAGCGCGCGGCAGGCGCGACGGAGCGTTTGATGGAACTGCTCGATGTGCGGCCGGCGTTGACGACGGCACAGCCTGCGATCCGCGTCCCGACCCGCGTCTCGGGCGCGATCCGGTTCGACGGCGTGACGTTTGCGTATCCGACGCGGCCGGAGACGATGGCGTTAGGCCCGATGTCGTTCACGATCGATCCGGGGGAGCGTGTGGCGCTGGTCGGCCCATCGGGCGCGGGCAAGTCCACGGTCTTTGCGCTGATCCTGCGGTTTTACGATCCGGTGTCAGGGCGCATCCTGCTCGACGGCGCCGACATCCGCCATTGCGGTCCGCATGAATTACGCCGCGCGATTGCACTGGTGCCGCAAGACCCGGTAATTTTCGCCGCGAGCGTCACTGAGAATGTGCGCTTCGGCCGGCCGGAAGCCATTGACGAAGAAGTGCGCGCTGCATGCGTTGCGGCGCAGGCGATGGAATTTATCGAGCGCCTGCCGCAGGGCTTCGATACCGATCTCGGCGAGCGCGGCGTCAAACTGTCCGGCGGCCAGCGCCAGCGCATCTCCATTGCGCGCGCGCTGCTCGCCGACCGGCCGATTTTGTTGCTGGACGAAGCGACAAGCTCGCTCGATGCCGAAAGCGAGCGCCTCGTCGCCGCGGCACTGGAAAAGCTGGAGTCGGGCCGCACCACGCTGGTTATCGCGCACCGGCTGGCGACGGTGCGTCACGCTGACCGCATCGTCGTCATCGAGCGCGGGCGCATCCATTCGATGGGGACGCACGAGGAATTGCTGCGCGCAGACGGGCTGTACGCGCATCTCGCGCGATTGCAGTTTGCAGCAGAGGGCGAAGTCGCGGCCTAGCGTTATTTCCTGGCCGCGCGCGCGTTTTCTTCCGCCTGTTTTTTCACCGCCGGCTCTTTCATCACCGCGCTCGCGGTCTTGAACGCCGATGCGGTCTTCGGGAATCCGCAGTACGTCGAGAGGTGGAGAAACAGCTCGCGCAGCTCGACTTCCGTGAGACCGTTGGCTACGGCAGCGCGCACGTGCTTTTCAATTTCGTCCGGCACGTTGAGGGCGACCAGCGCGCTCAGGGTCGCGATGCTGCGCGCGCGGGAATCGAGGCCCGGCCGCGACCACAGCAGCCCCCATGCCGCCTGGATGCCGTGCTGCCACATTGGCTGCTGAAATTCGTCGTTCATGCGTTTCGCGGTGTCGGCTTCGACGACGTCATCGCCGAATGCCTTGCGGCGGATTTCGTAGCCTTTCGCGAAAAGTTCGTCCTTCATCAACTCGCTCAGCTTATCGCTCATCTTTACTCTCCTTCGTTAAGCATGTTCAAAAACATTTGCCACAGAGAACACAGAGAAGTTTAAAAAACTTCGTCCCGCCCTCTGATTGGCTTTTTTCTCTGTGCCCTCTGCGTGCTTTGTGGCTGACTTCGCGCGGGATTATTGCCCGCTGCGCTTGAGCAGTTCGGTGTATTGATTGGCGCCGCGCGTGATGAAAGTATTCACGTGCACGTTGAACCAGCGCACACCTTTGCCGATGAAGTACGGCATGCGTTTTTCCCAGTCGGTCAGCACATTGAGGCCGGCGGTCTTGCCGCCTTTGAGGATGCGCGCGATGGCGTCGTCGACCAGCGCGTTCACTTTCGGATGCTCGGGCTCGCCCGGGAAGCCGGCGGCGACCGCCACGTCGTTGGTGCCGATATTGATGACATCGATGCCGGGCACCGCGGCGATTTCCCCGATGTTGCCGATGGCGATAGGCGACTCGACCATGATGACGACGATCTTGTCGGCATGATCTTTGGGCCGCGCGTAGCGGACGAGGTCAACCATCGCGCGCGCGGTCTTGGCGTCTTCGACGTGCGGCACCTTGATGCCGCCGACGCCGCAGTCGAGATAACGCGTAATGAGGCCTGGATCGTTCGACCACGGCCGCGCCACGGAAGTGATGCCGGCGGCACGCGCCGCACGCGCCATTTCCTCGATGCGCTCGAAGTCGTAGCTCTGGCGCTCGCCGTCGATGAACGCCACGTCGAGGCCGAATGCTGCGACGTACTCGAGCAGGCGCGGCGCGGGATAATCCGGATTGAACATCGTGACCACTTCGCGTGCTGCCAGTTTCTGTTTGACCCTGTTCATTGCTGCTCCTTGAGAGAATCCGTTGCGGGGATCAGTTGGGCTCCGCCTTGATGCCCGCCGACTTGATTACTTTCGCCCAGCGCGCAGCATCCGCGCGCACGAACGCGCTGAATTCATCGACGGTCAATCTGCTGGTCTCGGCACCTTCGTTGTTAAGTCGCTCGCGCACATCGGGTAGCGCAAGTATGCGTATCACTTCAGCGTTGAGTTTTGCAATGACGTCTTTGGGCAGCGCCGCCGGCCCGAACAGGCCGAACCACGTCGTGACGTCGTAGCCCGGCACGCCCGCTTCGGCGACCGTCGGCAGGTCGGGCACGATTTGCGAACGCCTGGGCGTGGAGACGGCGAGCGCGCGCAAGCGCTGCGCTTTCACCTGCTGGAGCACCGCAGCGACCGAGGCGAACGTAAGATCGATCTGGCCGGCGAGCACCGCCGTCACGCTGGGTGCGACGCCTTTGAAGGGCACGTGCGTCATCCGCGTGCCGGTCATCGCTTTAAACAATTCAGCCGCCAGATGGGCGGGGGAGCCGCCGCCGCCCGAGCCGTGGTTCAGGCGGCCCGGCGCGGCCTTTGCGAGCGCAATCAATTCGTGCACCGAATGCACGGGCACTGACGGATGCACGACGAGGACCAGCGGCGACGTTGCGAAGAGCGCGATCGGCGCGAGTTCTTTCAACGGATCGTGGCCCGAGTCGGGATAGAGATTCTGGTTAATCACCATCTGGCCCGCCGTTGCCAGGATCAGCGTGTAGCCGTCGGGCGCCGATTTCGCCGTAATGTCGTTGCCGATCGTGCCGCCTGCGCCGGGCCGGTTCTCGATCACCACAGGTTGCTTCCAGTTTTCTGACATTTTCTGGCCGAGCAGCCGCGCGAACAGGTCGGTGCCGCCGCCGGCTGATTGCGCAGCGATGATGCGGATCGGCTTCACTGGATAATATTGAGCGCAAACCGGTGCTGCGATAGCAACGGTCGCGCCCGCCAGGGCGGCAAAACAATACGACAAAGGCGGCTTCAAGTCTTAAAATAGAATTGGATTGAATTCACGGCTCCGGCGGCAATCGCCGGCGCGCTGTTTCCGAACACCTGTTCCCAAGAAAGAGTATAGCAATGTCAGCGCATTCATCGCCGCGTATGCCGGCTGTATTCATCGGACACGGCAGTCCGATGAATACGTTCGCGCACAACCGCTACACTGAAGCGTGGAAGGCCCTCGGGCGCACACTGCCGCGACCCGTCGCCGTCCTTGCCGTTTCTGCGCACTGGTACATCCCCGGTACGGCGGTGACCGCGATGCCGGCGCCGAATACCATCCACGATTTCGGCGGCGGCTTTCCGCGCGCCTTGTTTGAATTCAAATACCCGGCGCCGGGCAGTCCTGCGCTCGCGCAGCGCGTGCGCGAATTGCTCGCGCCGCTCGACGTCGAAGCCGACCATGGCTGGGGCCTTGATCACGGCACGTGGTCGGTGCTCGCGCACGTTTTTCCGAAGGCGGATATCCCCGTCGTGCAACTGGCAATGGATGCGACACGGCCGCCGGCGTTTCACTACGATATCGGCAGGCGGCTCGCCGCGCTGCGCGACGAAGGGGTGCTGGTGCTCGGCCTGGGTAATGTCGTGCACAACCTCGGTCAGCTCGACTGGAAGGAAGATGCGCCCGCGCTGGCGTGGGCGCAGCGGTTCAACGATACGGTGCGCAGCCGCGTCGTCGCGCGAGAGCATCAGCCGTTGATTGATTACGAAAATCCGGGTGGTGACGCGCGTCTTGCAGTGCCAACGCCCGAGCACTATCTGCCGCTGCTTTATGTACTTGGCATGCAGGGTGAGGACGAGCCGGCCACGGTGGTGTCCGACGGCATTCAGAACGCGTCGATCAGCATGCTGTCGGTCGCCATCGGCGCGCTGGCTACCTGACCAGCGTCGCGCTTCATCAGGCCGGGCGCTCTAAGTTACACTCCGCTCTCGCAATAATAATTTCAGGGAGCAAGCATGCTGGTGGTCGATTCGCAGGTGCACATCTGGGGCGCCGACACGCCCGCGCGTCCGTGGCCCAAACGCGCGGAGGCCCAGCGGCCGGTTCCGCTGGGTGGAGACGACCTGCTGCGCGAGATGAACGAGGCGGGCGTGGACCGCGTCGTGATCGTGCCGCCGTCGTGGGAAGGTGATCGCAACGACCTCGGCATTGCTGCGGCAACTGCGCACCCCGACCGCTTCGCCGTAATGGGACGGCTCGATCCGCAGGACACGAAATCGCGCGGCCAGCTTGCAAGCTGGCGCAAGCAGACGGGCATGCTCGGCTTGCGCTTCACGTTCCACATACCGGTGCTGGTCTCGCTGTTGACTGAAGGCCATATGGATTGGGTGTGGGGCGAAGCGGAAAAAGCCGGTGTGCCGATCTACGTGCTGGTGCCGCAGCGCCTGGTGCATCTGATCGGCAAGGTGGCGCAGCGCTTTCCGGGCCTTAAACTCACGATGGATCACCTTTCGCTTTCGAGCAGCATGAAGGATGCGGAAGCGTTTCGGGATCTCGACTTACTGCTCGCAATCGCCGAGCGCCCGAACGTTGCCGCCAAGGTCAGCGCTCTGCCGTGCTACTCGACGGGCAAGTATCCGTACAAGGAGCTGCACGGCTACATCCGCCGCGTGTACGACGCGTTCGGCCCCCGGCGGATGTTCTGGGGCACGGATCTTTCGCGCTCGCCGATTCCGTATCGCCAGCACGTCACGATGTTTACGGAGGAAATCCCGTGGCTCACCGCCGACGACAAGGAATGGATCATGGGGCGCGCGGTATGCGAATGGCTGGGATGGAAGAATTAACCATGGCGACGAAAAAAAAGACCACCGGCAAAGCTGTCGCTCCCGAGGCGCACGATCCGCACCGCGTCATGAAGAATGGCGTCGCGCGCACGCTTGGCATGCGCATCGTGTCCATTACGAAGAAAAAAGTCGTCGCCGAGATGCCGGTGGACGAGCGTCACATGAACCGTAATGGCCGCGTCAACGGCGGTGCGCTGATGGCGTTTGCCGACGCGATGGGCGCGGTGGGCACGGTTGCGAATCTGCCGCCGGGGCATATGACGACCACCCTCGAATCGAAGACCAATTTCTTCACGGCGGGCGCGGGCCCCATGATCACGGGCGTCTCGAAGCCGCTGCACATAGGCCGCAGCACCAACGTATGGCAGACGACGCTGAAGAATCCCGACGGCCGTGTGGTGGCCATAGTGACGCAAACGCAGATGGTGCTGTCGCCGCGTCCTGCAGCGCCTGCGGCTAAAAAATAACGCAGTTTAGTTGACCCTGGCAGCGGTGGGCGCCGCGGCGGCGCGTGCGCCGTGCTTTGCGGCCACATCGTAGGCAGCAAACACTTCGGTCAGCGGCTTGACATCGGGCAGCACGTAGATGATGGCGCGCTGGTTTGCGAAAACGGGCCGCAGACGGCTCTCGTAGAACGCCTTCGGCACGTTGACGCAGCCGTAAGAAATGCGATTGTCGTCAACGGTCGGGGTGGCGAGTCTCTCGAGACGCTTTTCGACGGGGTTTGTCGTCAGTACCCGATGCATGGATACCGCGGCGTCGTAGTCCACCCAGACCACATCTTCGCCCCGCGCGTTGTGGCCGCGCTCGCCGACGAAGCGCCCGGCGGGCGTGGTGCGCTCTTCGGGCCGTACCTGCGACAACGGTTTCGCGCCTATGCCGGGAACTGTATCGTCGCCTCGCGCGGCGCCGAGCAACACGGGCGAGGCGCCGGCGAGACGGGCTTCGCCGTCGAAGATATAAAGTGTGGCCTGCTTCTTGTCGAGAACGACGAACCCGGCATTGCCCGCATCGCCCGAGTCTGCAATCCAGTTTGTCAGATAGCGCACCTCGGACGACGGTTGCTCGGCGCCGAATTCGGCATAGTGGGCGGCGCGCGGCGGGGGCGTAATCCGCGTGGCGAAGGCAGGGACCTCTGCATGAGGCGGAGGCTGCCGGTGGATGGCTGCCAGAATGGCGCCGCCGATCAGCAGCCCGGCGCAAATGCCCGTGAGGATGCCGGCGCGGTCGCGTGTCAGCCAGTCTGCAAACCGTTTCATGCGCGGGCTGCTGAGTTCATGTTCGTTTAAATCCTGATCCAGACGTAAATCCGCCGGTGCGGATATCCCGCGCCGGCGGCTGCATAGCTAAAAGCGAAAAACTTCTAGTTGCGATCTGCGCGCGGCGAACGTTCTTTTGTCGAGCTGCGGCCGGTCGAGGAGCCGGTCGACGAACTGCCGGTGTATCCCGAAGTCGAGGTGCCGGAGGTGCTGTTCGCGCTGCCCGAATTCATGGAGCTGTCAGTGCTGGAGCCCGTACCGGTCGAATTTTTCGTGCTGTTGCGGCCCATGTTCATGCTGCCGGAGGAGTTGGCCGTGCCGTTGTCGACGTTGTTGCCCGGATTTTTGGTATCGCCTTTAGGACCCGGGGTCTCATTGACCGCCTTCGGCGATTGATTGCCCGCCGTTCCGCTGTTCGTGGTTTGCGCATAGCTCAGGCCAACAACACCGGCAATCGCCAATGTGCCCACTGTTGTAACAAATAACTTGGTTGATTTCATTTTTTCTTGCTCCTAAGGGGTAAATAATCAAGAATTGCTGCCTCCGCATCGGAAAACTTTCGGGTGCAGTGCAATGCTGACAAAAGTCCCTTGCGAGCGGCATCGGGGAAAAGCGTATTTACAGGTAGGTACAGGCCGACACCGGCGGATGCTGCGGCGCGCTAACTATTTGCAGGCCATGGCAACGGCATACCGCCCTAATCCTACAGGTGTTTAAGACGGACGCTGGTGTCGTAATGCGGCACGTTCATGCATACTTAGGATACGTGGGCAGGGGCTCGTCCGCGCCTGCGCCAAAGGTCAGGAGGCTGAAACTCGTGAAAACGTCAGTACTCATCGGGCATATCGCATTTGCGACGCTGCTGGGCACCAACGCGTACGCTCATCCGTTAAGCCGGGACGAATGCACAGAAGGCAGCGATTTCATCAGGAATGCGGCGCTCTCGCGCGAGAACGGCATGGGCGCCAGCGTGTTCCTGGAGCGGACGATGGCAGACCTTGCGGCGATAAAGTCGTTTCCGCCTGAACTGCGCTGGTTCGTGCAGGATCAGCGCGACGAAGACTACCTGATCAATGCCGTGGCGGAAGTCTTTACCAATCCGCAGGATCCCAATCTGCATCAAAGCAGTTTTCTGGCGGACTGCGTGAAACGCGAGCCGGTCGCCAGCACGCAGCCGACGATGGCGCGTTGAGGCGACGCACTCGGGCGTCGCGGTTGTAAGTTGTGTATTACGCGCCGACCGCCTTGTTGACGCGTGGCATGACCTCGGTCGCCATCAGTTCCATCGAGCGTTTGGCCAGCGCCGGGTCGACCCAGTCCATTCCCGCGTAGACGATCTCGCCGAAGTCGCCGGCCTCTTCGCGCAGCTTCAGGATCTGGTCGACTACGCTATTAACTGTGCCACAGAGGACCAGGCGGTCGACCATATAGTCGTCGGTCAGTTCACTGTCATCCTGCGCTTCGCTTGTCTTGAAGATGATGTGACGCTTCGAGATCATCATTTTCCGGAGCAGGAGGTTCCAGTAGTAACGGTACGGACTGTTTGCATCCGTGCGGCCGTAGCGTAACGCGGTTTTTTCGTCGTCTGCGACGAATATCGTGCGCGCGACGCGCCAGTCGGCGACTCTGGCGGCAACGCCCGCGCGCTTTTTGCCTTCGACATAGTTGGTCCAGTGGCTGGGCAGCCATTTCGCCAGCAAAAAGTTGGCGGACAGCGGATGGAAGTCGCGTTCCCCCATCGCAATGACTCCCTTCGAGAAGGGCGCCACGACGGTGCCGACGATTTCCGGCCGCGGCTGCTGGTAAGGCTTGTACATGACGCCGCGCTGAATTTCGGCCACGCTGGTTTTCTGCGTCGTGACCTTGAAGCGGTTGTTGGGCAGATCGATGTTGTACGGCGCCTCGCCTGCCCAGATGGCAAGGATGACGTCGATCGCTTCGGCGAAAATTTTGTTGCGGTCTTCCTGCAGCATGCCGAGCGCCTCGGCGTCCGAGGCCAGCGCGCCGGGACTGATGCCGAAAATGAAGCGGCCCTGCGCGAGATGGTCGAACATCGCGGCGTGCGCGGCAACCAGCGTCGGATGTGTGTGCGAAAGATTGGAAGTGCCGGTCGCGAGTTTGATCGTCTTCGTCGCGTGGATGACGGAGGCGAGAAAGATGAAGCTGTTGGTGACGTTCTCGGATTTCTCCGTCAGGTGCTCGCCCACGAACGCGTCATAAAAGCCGAGCTGGTCGGCGAGAATAATGGCCTCGCGGTCCTCCTGCAGCGTCTGCGCGGGCGGCCGCTGCGCCGGATGCAGCGGCATCGTGAAATAACCAAGTCGCATGGGTCTTCCTTCTCCTTGCCGCAGCGGCGCGGACCGAAATGCCGCCGGGAAGCCGGATAATAATATGAAAAGCGCCGCCGGCGCTGCGCCGGCAGCGCATTCGTCACCGCGCCTTGCTAGCGCCGCGATAAACGCGTAATCTTTTCGAAAACGCTGTGCGCCGAAAAGAACTTCGCGATTCAGCGAAACGTGGCGCGCGTCTCGCCATAAGAACAATCCGCCAGGAGGGGAGTCATGAAGCCGACCATACGCATTGTACTTTCCTGCGCGCTGGCGTCCATCGCCGCGGGCTGCGTGGCGACCTTGGCGGTTGAAGAATTCCGAATAAATAAAGGAGAAGGGACATGAGCGAAGACAGTTTCGATCGGCGCGATTTTCTGAAGAGCGCGGTGCTCGGCGGTGCCGCAGCAGCGACCGCGGCCCTGCCGTCCGCGGTTTCGGCGCAGGCGAACGCGAACGCAGCCACACCTGCCGCCGGTCATTCATTTTTCACGCCCGAAGAAGCGGCGTTCGTCGAGACGCTGGTCGATCACATGGTTCCCGCCGACGAGCACACGCCGAAAGGCACCGACGTCGGCATCGACATCTACATCGACCGCGCGCTCGCCGGCGGCTGGGGCAAAGGCGACAGGCTCTACATGCAGGGCCCGTGGGCGCCCGGCGTGCCCGAGCAGGGCTATCAACTGCCGCTGCTCCCCGCGGAGCTGTATCGCGCCGGCATCGCCGACACCAATCGCTATTGCGTGAAGACGTACGGCAAGCCATTCGACCAGATCACGGCCGCGCAGCGCGAAGAGGTCCTCACGGCGCTCGATGGCGGCAAACTGAATTTCGAGAGCGGGCTGTCGTCGCGCGTGTTTTTCGGCATCGTGTATCAAACCGTGATGGAGGGCCTGTTCGCCGATCCGGTGTATGGCGGCAACAGGAACAAGGCGGGCTGGAAGATGATCGGCTTTCCGGGCGTGGTGCAGGTGAATTCGCAGAACATCGCGAAGTACAAGAACAAGCAATACAAGGTCGATCCGGTCAGCATTGCGGACATGAGCTAGGAGAACGAGATGGCCACAAAACTCAAAGAAGTAGATGTGCTGCTGGTCGGGCTGGGCTGGACGGGCGGCATTCTGGCGAAGGAACTCACGGCAGCGGGTCATCAGGTCGTCGCGCTCGAGCGCGGCGGCATGCGCTCGACCGAAAACGATTTCAGCGTGCCGCGCATCCGCGACGATCTGCGTTTCAGCTCGCGCAATGACCTCATGCAGAATCCGGCGAAAGACACGCTGACGATCCGCAACAATCCGTCGCAGCTCGCGTTGCCGATGCGCAGGCTCGGCTCGTTCCTGCCCGGCGAAGGCGTGGGCGGCGCCGGCGTGCACTGGAACGGTGTCACGTGGCGGTGGAACGACAACGAATTCAAGGTGCGCACGCTCTACGAAGAGCGTTACGGCAAAAAGTACATTCCCGACGACATGACGATCCAGGACTGGGGCGTCACGTATGCGGAGCTCGAGCCGTATTACGACAAATTCGAGCGTACCGCCGGCGTTTCGGGCAAGGCGGGCAATCTCAAAGGTGAAATCAAGGCGGGCGGCAATCCGTTCGAAGCGCCGCGAGAGCGCGAATATCCGCTGCCGCCGCTCGAGACGAGCTATGCGGCTGAGCTCTTCAACAAGACCGCGACCGATCTCGGCCATCATCCGTTTCCGTGTCCGACCGCGAACGCGTCGCGCGCGTACACAAATCCTGACGGATCAAAGTTCGGCGCATGCCAGTACTGCGGCTTCTGCGAGCGCTTCGGCTGCGAAGCGAACGCGAAGGGCAGCCCGCACATGACGGTGATCCCGCTCGCCATGAAGAATCCCAGCTTCGAATTGCGCACACATGCGTGGGTCACAAAAGTGCTCAAGGACTCGAGCGGAAAACGCGTGACCGGCGTGACTTATACGAACGTGCTCAACGGCCAGGAGTTCGAGCAGCCCGCGCAACTCGTTGTGCTGTGCGCGTACGCGATCAACAACGTGCATATCATGCTGCTCTCCGGCATCGGCAAGCCGTACGACCCGAACGCGCAGACCGGCGTGATCGGCAAGAACTATTGCTATCAGACAGGCGCATCGGCCACGCTGTTCTTCGACGGCAAGTACTTCAATCCGTTCATGGGCACGGGCGGGCTGAATGCGCGCACCGACGACTTTCATTCGAACTGGGATTTCGACCGCGCGAAATTCGGCTACGTCGGCGGGGCAACGCTGGGCGCCGGCATGACCAACGGGCGGCCGATTGGCTACCGCCCGGTGCCGGCGGGCACGCCGCGCTGGGGCAAGGGGTGGAAGGACGCGACTGCAAAGTGGTACAACAGCGCGATGAACGTCGGCGCGAGCGGCAGCGTGATGGCCAATCGCTACAACTACTACGACCTCGATCCGACCTACCGCAATGCGTTCGGCCAGCCGCTGATGCGCATGACGTTCGACTACAAGGAGAACGAGCACAAGATGGGGCGGCATATTGCCGGCGTCATCAACGACATTGCGAAGGCGATGAACCCGCGGCATTTGAACCCCGCCGCCGCGCGCAGTGGCTCGTGGTCGGTCGTGCCGTATCAGAGCACGCACAACACGGGCGGCACCATCATGGGCACAAGCCCCGCGATGTCCGCGGTGAACAAGTACTGCCAGAGCTGGGACTGCCACAATCTGTTCGTCATGGGCGCGAGCCTGTTTCCGCATAACGCCGCATACAACCCGACAGGTCCGGTCGGTGCGCTTGCGTACCGGGCGGCCGACACGCTGAAGAACGTGTACCTGAAAAATCCCGGCCCGCTGGTGTCGGCATGATGAAAGCCATTTTGCTGTGCATGGTTTTGAGCGGAGCGCTTGCGGCTTTTGGCGCAC
>JANYDM010000077.1 GCA_025363575.1 Betaproteobacteria bacterium
ACCCACACGACTTCCTGAAGACCCCAAATAAGCAACGTGCCGATTGCGCGTATACGCGGGATTCGTCACAGTTTGCCATGGGCGTTAATGCGTCCGCCTGACTGTTCGAGGCATCGTCATGACTGCCAAAAATTTTTCCGACAATTGCTCAATGCTGGGCCACGGCCTGGCCATCACGTGCGCGCTATGCGGCCTGGGCTTGATTGTCGCGGCGCCGCTCGACTCGGTCGTCTACGGGGTGATTTTGTTCGGGGCTGCCATCGCGATTGATGTGATCGTCGGAGTGAACTGTCACGACCGTCCGCAGTACCGGTCAACGCCGCTCCCCCGCGTCCTGCCCTTGCGCACGATGAAACGCCGCTCTTCGCTGAACCGCGTCGCCAGCTAGTGACCGGCGCGTAGTTAATAGCGCGGCATGCGACGCCGGGTTGACTACTGCCTATTCGCCCCTGATTCCCGCTTCTTTGGTGACCGCCGACCACTTCTTCATATCGGCGCGTATGACCGCTGAGAATTCTTCCGGGGTGTTCCCGACCGCAAAGGCGCCTTCGTTGCTCAGGTTCTGCGCAAATTCCGGCGAACGCACGATCCTGACGATTTCCCGGTTCAATTTTTCGATGACGGGCTTCGGCGTACCCGCGGGCGCTAATATCCCGTTCCAGCCCCGCGCCTCGTAGCCGGGCAGCGCGTCCGCTATAGGCGGCACGTTCGGCAACACCGCCAATGGCTGCCTCGTGCTCACAGCCAGCGCGCGCACGCGCCCCGACTTTAGCTGAGGCATCACGCCGCTGATGGAGGCAACCATGTACATGTTGATCTCGCCTCCGATCAGCGCAGCAAGTATCTGCGGGCTGCCCTTGTACGCGATCTGCGTCATGCGCGTGACTGACATCGAGCGCAGCAGTTCAGAACCCAGATGACCGAGACTGCCGCTGCCGACCGTGCCGTAATTCAACTTGCCGGGATTCGCCTTCGCGTAAGCGATAAGCTCCTGCGTGGATTTCACCGGCAGATCGGGATTTACCGTCAGCAACAGTGACACCGTGCTGACTATCGTAATCGGCGCGAAAGCCTTCTCCGAGTCGTACGGCATTTTGGAATACAGAAACGGATTCACGACATGGGTCGGAAATACCATGAGCAGCGTATAGCCGTCGGCCGGCGCCGTCGCGACAATCTGCGAGCCGACAATGCCGCTCGCGCCCGGCCGGTTGTCGATCACGACCTGCTGGCCAAGACTTTCGCCGAGCTTGTGCGCGACAACGCGCCCCAGCACGTCGGTCACGCCGCCCGCTCCGGTTGCCACTATCATGCGGATCGGATGCGACGGATAATTGTCCGCGGCATGCGCGCATGCCGTAATCAGTGCGGCGCACACTATACCGCCGCGGAAAAATTTCATGCGCCGAGCGCCTTCCTCAGCTCACCCGTCACGCGTGACGCCTCGGCCATCATGAACGCGATGTCGCTGTTGGTGGTCAGGAAACGGGCGCCTTTGCGGATGAACTCCACCTGCCGCGCGACGTTGCGGTCACCGCCGACGCCGGCGATCTTGCCGTGCTTCTTCGCCGCCGCGAATATCTTGTCGAGCGCCGCGATATGCGTCGGCGTGCCGTACGCGCCGGGCTTGCCGAGCGAGGTCATCAGGTCGTTGGAGCCGACGTGAATGACATCGACGCCCTCGACTGCGGCGATCGCATCGACGTTGTCGAGGCCTTCCTGCGTTTCGACCATGCACACCACCAGAGTTGCATCATTGAGCGCCTGAACCGCGTCGCCGGTCGACACCGGACGGAAATCGAACATCGTATAGCTGCCGGACACGGAGCGCTTGCCGATCGGCGGAAACTTCGCGCGGTTAACCGCGCGCTTGGCCTCGTCGGCCGTATTGATGTCGGGAAACACAATGCCCATCACGCCGTTGTCGAGAAGCACCTGCGTATCAGGATCGTCGCAGCTGCGCACCCGCGCCATTGGCACGATGCCGCAACCGAGCGCCGCCTGCGCGATGTGGCCGGTGGTCTCGACTGAATACAGCGCGTGCTGACCGTCGACGAATATGAAATCGTGGCCGGTCGTCTTCGCGATGCGCGCAATATCGCCCGAACGGCCGACGCGCGCGATCATGCCCAGCGCGACTTTGTCGGCCTTGATCATTTCTTTTACTGCGTTCTTGAATAGCTCTGCCATGACTCTGCTCCCTTTTAGTTTGTTGATGTGGACTCCGGATTGTTGCGCATATTGCCGGTGGTAAGCGCGTACCGCCGAGCTCGCACGCTCAACGCGCGAGGCCGAGATCGCCGAGGACGCTACGCAGCGTTTCAGCCTGATGCGCGAGCAGCTTCTTCGTCGCCTCCGAGTTCATATAGGCAGGCGTCAGCGCATTCTGGTCGAGCTCGCGCAGCCATTCATCCTGCGTCGACAATTTCGCCATCAACGCGTCCCAGAATGCGACCTGCTCCGGCGCCATATTGCGCGGGCCGATCAGCGCGCGCCAGCTGCTGAAGACGACGTCGACGCCCTGCTCGCGCCACGTCGGCGTCTGCGCGAGCGCGCCCGGCAGGCGCTTCTCGGAGGCGACGGCGAGCACGCGTATGCGCCCGGCCTGCAAGTGCCCGCCGACAAGCCCGGTCGTCGTCACCGCCATTTCGACGTGACCGCCCAGCACCGCGGTGATCGATTCGCCGCTCGAATTGAAGACCGCTATCCTGAATTTTTTCGGGTCGGCGCCGACGGACTTGCCCACGAGGCTCGCTGCGATGTGGTTCGCGTTGCCGAGCGCCGCCGCGATCGAAATACTCAACGACGCGGGGTCGCGCCTCATGCGCTCGAGCAGATCCTTGCCGCTCTTCAGCGGTGAGTTGATATTCACCACGAAAGCGATGTGCTCGTCCGCAAGCATCGAGATCGGCGTGATGTCTTGATAATTGATCGGGTTCGCGCCCGTGATCTTGTTGGTGATGATAGTGAAAGGCGTGACGAGCACGGTATGCCCGTCGGCCGGGCGCGAATTGAGGTAGTTGAAGCCGACCGCGTTACCGCCGCCCGCCTTGTCGACCACGGTGAGATTCGCGGTCAGCATCTTCTTGTCCTGCAGCACCTTTTGCAATAAACGCGCAACGGCGTCGAGCGCACTGCCCGCTGCGGCTGGTGCGACGATCTCGACATTTTTCGTCGGTTGCCACTGTGCGTCCGCACTGGCGGAAAGCGCAGCGAGCGCGGCGCAGGCAAGTACCTTTAGCGGACGGGGGAAGCGGATGATTTTTTCTCCTCGCGTAGCAGGCGGCGCGCGGTTTGATTGCGCACCGTAAAAGTCACGCAAATGTTAACACGAGCGAAAAAGCACTGCGGTTGCGACCGGGCAGGTTGAGCGCGCAACGCGTCGCAAGGTAGAATCGGGCACACACTACGCAGCGCGCGTGCGCGCCTGCTACACGAGGGGGAATTCAATGCCGTTTCTCGAACTGCCGCCGGACCTGCGCCTTTTCTACAAGATCGACGACCACACGGACGCGTGGACCGAGCCCGAGACAGTCCTGTTTGTGCACGGCTTTACCGAGAACACCGAAGCATGGCGTGCCTGGGTACCGCATTTCTCGCGCAAGTACCGCGTCATCCGCTACGACCAGCGCGGCTTCGGCCAGACCGGCCCCGTGCCCGCGGATTTCGAATTCACGAGTGAGCTCTTTGCCGACGACATGGCGCGCCTCATCAATCGCCTGTCGCCGCACGCGCCTGTGCATGTGGTCGGCGGCAAGAGCGGTGGCATGCCGGTGCTCAAGCTCGCGATGCTGCGCCCGGATCTTGTGAAGACGATTACGCTCGTGTGCTCTCCAGTCAAGGGCCCGACGGTGCCGGGCTGGCTCGATCACATGGACAGATACGGGATGCGCAGCTGGTCGCGCTGGACAATGGGCGGGCGCCTGGGCAGCAAGATGCCGCCGCGCGGTGTCGACTGGTGGGTCGATCTCATGGGGCAGACCGCGGTGTCGACCGGTCACGCTTATGTGAACTGGGTCGGCGGCGTCGACCTCAACCCGGAATTGAAAAACGTCAAGTGCCCGACGCTGGTCATCGCCAACGACACCAAGCGGCGCAGCATCGCGGAATTCAGGGCCTATCAGAAGAAAATTCCCGACTCCGAACTCGTCGCAATCAAGGTCGACGGTTATCACACTGCGGCGGTCGCGCCCGATGAATGCGCGGCGGCGACACTCGACTTCATCGCGCGCCGCGGGGGCAAAAAGAAGCGTTAGCCGCTTGACCGAAGCAGGCAGGCCGGCGGAAAGGAATTATTCTGCGCGGATGCCCGCTTCGCGCACGACCTTGGTCCATTTCGGAATTTCTTCGCGGATCAGCTGCGCGAATTCGGCGGGTGTGCTGGCGACGATTTCGAAGCCGACGCCGGCCATGCGCTCCTTCGACTCCGGCAGCTTCATGATGCGGACCACTTCGGCATAAAGCTTGTCGACGATGGGCCGTGGCGTGCCGGCAGTCGTCAGCAGACCGTACCACGCGTCGGCCGCAAAACCCGGAAAGCCCTGCTCCGCGACGGTCGGCACGTCGGGAAACGCAAACGAACGCTTCGCACCGGTCGTCGCAATCGCGCGCAACCGCCCGGCGCGGATATGCGGAGTGGCTGCCGTCATCCCGATAATCACCATCGGGATCTGGCCGCCGACGACATCGATCACTGCCTGTCCGCCGCCTTTGTACGGCACATGCGTCATCTGCACGCCGGCGAGCCGGTTGAGCAATTCGCCGGACATATGACCGATGCTGCCGATGGCGGACGTACCCCATGCGATAGCGCCCGGCTTCACGCGCGCGAGCGCAAGGACGTCCTGCAGGTTCTTCGCCGGCAAGCCCGGGTAAATCACCACGATGCTCGGCGCCGTGACGATGTGCGATATCGGCGCGAAATCCTTGATCGCATCGTACGGCAGCTTCGGATTGAGCGCAGGGCCCGTGCCGAGATTCGCGATGTAGCCCAGCACAAGCGTATAGCCATCGGGCGTTGCGCGCGCCGTAATCTCCATGCCTATCGCCCCATTGCCGCCGGAGCGGTTGTCGACGACGACCTGCCGGTCCCAGCGCTCGGTGAGCTTCTGCGCAACAAGGCGCGCGACGATGTCCGTGCTGCCGCCGGCGACAAAAGGCACGACCAGACGTATCGACCGATTGGGATAGTCGTCCGCCGGCGTCGCCGCCAGTGCCGGCACCGCGAGCGCAACCATGCCCAGCGCACACGCAATCACGCGCCATTTTTCCAAAGTTTTTCTCCTCGCCGGACGATTTGTTAAACACGTCCGATTGTTCTACTCTCGCAATCCTATTCTAAAACGATTGCCGGGGAGGCACGCATGTCACAGTCGGATCCCATCAAGTATTCCGTAGTGGAAGGCTGGGAGCAACTGCCCAAGGGTTGGGCGCACCGGGACGTTGCAGGCGTGGCCGTCGACCAGGAGGACCGCGTGTTCCTGATCTGCCGCGGCGATCACCCCGTCATCATTTACGACAATCAGGGCAACTTCAAGCGCTCGTGGGGCGAAGGTATGTTCTCGCACCGCACGCATGGCATCTATATCGCACCGAACGGCACCATCTTCGCCACCGACGACGGCAATCACACCGTCCGCCAGTTCACGCTCGAGGGCAGGCTGCTGATGACGATGGGCGTATTGAACACGCCGTCGGACACCGGCTATGACGGCAAGACCGTTGCCAGCATCAAGCGTCCGGCCGGCCCGTTCAATCGTCCAACCAACGTGGCGATCGGCCTCAATGGCGATATCTACATCAGCGATGGTTACGGCAACGCGCGCGTGCATATCTTTTCGCCGAAAGGCGAATTGAAACGCTCGTGGGGCAAGCCCGGCAAAGGCCCCGGCGAGTTCCATCTGCCGCACGGCATCGCGGTAGATGCCGATGGGCTCGTATACGTTTGCGACCGCGAAGCCGATCGCATTCAGATCTTCACGCCGGACGGCGAATACCTGCGCGAATGGACGGACACGCAACGGCCGACGCATATTTGCTTCGACTCGCTCGGCCGCGCTTACGTAACCGAACTCGCGTGGTATGAAGGCGATACGTCTTTCAGCCAGGGCGAGATCACCAAAGACAAGACGAAGCACGCGCGCATGAGCATTTACGACAAGAACGGCAAGGTCCTCACTCGCTGGGGCACGCCGCAGGCGGAAGCGCCCGGCAGCTTCGCGGCGCCGCACGGGCTCGCGCTCGACTCGAAAAACGATCTCTACGTGAGCGAAGTCACGTGGACGTTTGCAGTGAACCGCGGGCGCGTGGCCGAGGATTGCCACACGTTTCAGAAGTTCTCGCTGGCCGGGAGATAACGATGAACAACACAACTATGACCATCAACACAATCAAGGCAGCGCTCATCGCGGCCCTTTTCGTTTCCCCGGCCAATGCCGCGACGCTCAACATTGATTGCGATGCAGGCAACACGATTGCCAGTGTCTATGCGACGGTGAAGCCCGGCGATACGGTGCTCGTGAGCGGCACATGCAAAGAGCAGGTCAGTATCCCGCCGGAGATCACGCGCGTAATCTTCGATGGCCAGAAGAAAACGATCATCCAGTATCCGGGCGGCCAGCAGGCCTCGCCGCATGCGTTCTATAACCGCGGCAAGGAAATCACGATCAAGGGCTTTACCGTGACCGGCGGCCAGGATGGCATTCACCTGTCGGGCCCTGCATCCGCAGTGCTCGACGGCAATCTCGTCACCAAAAACAGCGGGCGCGGCATCCACATCGACAAAGGCAGTGTCATACGGATTATGAACACCACCGTCGAGCACAGCGGCGGCATCGGCATCGATGTCAGCGGCGCCTCGTATGCTTACATCGGCCTGTTCATTCCGCGCGTGCCCGCGCTCGCGCCCAACACGATTCGCGACAACGGCGGCCCCGGCATCAACATTGAGCGCGCATCGGGAGCGTGGATCGTGGGCAATACGATCAGCGGCAACAAAGAGAGCGGCATCGCCGTCCACCGCAGCGCGCAGGCCGACGTAATCGCCAACACGATAGACGGCAACGGTGGCGACGCGATCACCGTGAGCTTCAGCGGCGGGGTGAATTTCGACAGCGACCCGCGCAAAGACGGGCCGAATAAGACAACCCGCAGCAACGCCGGCGCCGGTATCAAATGCACGACAGGCGGCTACGTCGACGGCCCCATTGGCACGCTCGCTGGAACAAAGGGTGTCAAGGACTTCGGCAAAGGCTGCGTCGATACGACTTCGCCGTGACGAGCCGGCGCGCAGGATGACGTTCCAGGACACGATCGAAGTGTCAACGCGGGGCCGCGGCACGACCGAGATTACCGGGGACGTCGCGCGCATCGTGCGCGCCGCGAAAGCGGATTGCGGCGTCGCTCACGTGTTCGCTCAGCACACCAGCTGCTCGGTGATCATCACCGAAAACGCAGACCCGTCGGTGCGCCGCGATCTGGAGACGCTTGCGCACCGCTGGGCACCTGACGGCGACGCGGCATACCGGCACGATACCGAAGGCGATGACGACATGGCGGCGCACGCGCGTACCCTGCTCGCCGGCAGCGCGGTGAGCGTCCCCGTTGGTTCCGGCGCACTGCTGCTGGGAACCTGGCAGGGAATTTACTTGTGGGAGCACCGCGCGCATGCGCAAACGCGGCGCATCGTCGTGACAGTGATCGGTTAAGAAACGGAGCGAATATGCACAAGACAATAATTGCAGGTGCGGCAATCGTCGCCGCGCTGACCGCCGATGCATTTGCCCAGGGCACCTACCCGAACCGCACCGTGCGCTTCGTCGTTCCGGTTGCAGCGGGCGGCACGGTAGATATCATCGCGCGCAATCTCGCGCAGCGGCTGACTGAAAGCCTCGGCCAGCAGTTCATTGTGGAAAACCGGCCGAGTGCGAGCAGCCTGGTCGGCACGCAGCTCGTCGCGAAGTCGGCACCGGACGGCTACATGCTGCTTGCGACGTCGACCACCTTTCTGTCCGCGCCTGCGGTCGTCCGCGACCCCGGCTACGATCCCGTCAGGGATTTTTCGGGCATCAGCCTGACCTGCCGCGTGCCCATGGTGCTCGAGGTGAATCCCAACCTGCCTGCCCGCTCGATTCCGGAATTCATCGCGCTCGCGAAGAAACGTCCGGGTGAAATCACCTATGCGGCTTCGGGTGTCGGCTCGACCGGTCATATCGCGGGCGAGCTGTTTGCGCGCCAGGCCGGCATCAAGCTGCTCGCCATCCAGTACAAAGGCAACGCGCAGTCCATCGTCGAAGTCATCGGCGGGCAGGTTGCGATGATGTTCGACCAGGTGGGAACATCCGTGAACTACGTGCGCGCCGGCAAGCTGCGCGCTCTGGGCGTCACCTCGCGCAAACGCTCACCATTATTTCCGGATCTGCAGACCATCGACGAAGGCGGCCTCACAGGATACGAGGACTACACGGTCAACGTGCTGCTGGCGCCCGCGGGCACACCGCGCGAGATACTTGCCCGCCTGCATGCTGAAGTGGCAAAAGTTGCGGCGGCGCCCGATCTGCACAAGAGATTTCTCGATCAGGGCATAGAACTCGTCGCCAGCGCATCGCCCGAGGATTTCGCGGCTTACGTCAAATCCGAAGTTGCCAGGTACGCGAAGCTCGCGCGCGACGCGGGAATCAAGGCGGACTAGCGGTCTGCGCTAATCGCGATCGACAGGCGATTCCGCAAACGGCGCATCGCTCAAGTTCGCTTTCTGCAGCCACAGCATAAAAGCGCCCCACGCGAGGCCCGCAACCATCATGGCCTGGCCGACCCTGCCGACGAATACCCCGACCCGGGTCGCATGGTCGTACCACCAAGGGCCGAAATAGCTGAAGAGATTGACGAAGTCGTGGCCGTCATCCTCCGCGCTGCTCTTGCCGCTGAGCATCATGCCTTGCGGGTCGCCCGCATCGTGCATGTACCAGCCCGTGTAGATCACCGAGTAACCGAGCAGCCAGAAGCACAGCGCGGCGCCGAACGGATTGCGGCTTCTGAGCAGGGCCACCCCGAGTACGATCGGAAACATATGCTGCATGATGGTGCCGCCCGCGATATGCATGAACTGGCCGAACGGACGGAACACCAGGTGCCCTGCTTCATGCCACGGCGTGATTAGCAGCCACAGGAGATGGCCGCCGAGGTCGCCGTAGTTGATGTCGACCTGACGAAAGAAAAAGAACGTGTAGATCATCGCCGCGACAAGTATCGCGCCGCGCGCGTACCAGTTCGTCGGCGCGACTTCGGCGGGCACATGCAGCAACCAGCGCGCGAAAAAATTACCGTCGGGATGGTCATCCTGTTCGACGCCCGCGGACGCCGCGTGCACGGGAGCGGCGGCAAACTTCGCGAGCACGATGCCGCAAGCGGGACACGCGGCCAGCAACGATTGATCGGCGGGCAGCGGCGCGTGGCCGCACTTGGGGCAGATGGGGTACGTCATGGCGCTCCCTGATTGATGCGCCCGGAATTCTAACGACCGGGCTGCGACGAACATCATACCGCGCACGCGCGGACGCCATCAATTCAACTGCATGCCCGATTCGCGCACGACCTTCGCCGTTTTTTCCATCTCGGTCTTGACGCGCGCCGCGAAATCCTCAGGCGTCCCGCTCATTGCATCCATGCCCTGCAGCGTGAGCAGTTCCTGGAATTCGCGCCGCTGTACGATTTTCACGGTCTCGCTGTTGAGCCGCGCTACGACGTCGCGCGGCAACCCGGACGGGCCCAGCAGGCCCAGAAAAAACGTCGCGCTGAATCCCGGCAGCCCGGATTCGGCAATGGTCGGGATGTCGGGCATCGCCGAAATGCGTCGCAGGCCGCTGGTGCCCAAAGCACGCACGCGGCCCGATTTGACGTGCGGCAGCGAACCCAGCGGATTATTAAAGAGAAGGCTTACCTGCCCCGCCATGACGTCGGTTGCCGCAGGACCCGCACCCTTGTAGGGAATGTGCACGACATTGATGTTGGCCGCGGTGCGGAACATTTCGAGCACGAGATGTCCCGCGGAGCCCGTGCCGGCGGAAGCGAAATTGAGTTGTCCGGGCCGCGACTTTGCAAGCCGGATCAGCTCGCGCACGTTCGTTACCGGCAGCGACGGGTGGCAGACCAGCAGGGTCGCGTATTCGCCGATCATGGCGATCGGCATCAGATCGCGCTGGATATTGAATTGCTTGTGCGTGAGCGAGACCACGATCAGCCCAGAGCCCGCGACGACGAGCGTATAGCCGTCGGGTGCTGAGCGCGCGACGTACTCGCCACCCGCCAGACCGCCGCCGCCCGCGCGGTTCTCGACGACCACGGATTGACCGAGGCTTTCGGTCAGATATTTACCTACGTAGCGCGCGAGCGTGTCGTTGCCGCCGCCCGGCGCCAGCGGTACGACGAGCCGAACGGGTTTCGCGGGATACGTTTGTGCGTGACACGACAGGCTAATGCCAGTGATGGCCGCACCGAATGCGACCTTTGCAAGTAACTTCAATGCTTCCTCTCCCGCGGTGAGCGTCGTCATTATGTCATGTGCCCGCGGCCGAAACGGCTGCCACCGCGCTGTTAGAATGCGCGAAAGCACAGCGCGGGGTAAAAATGAGTGTCGCGGCAGAACTTGCAGTTTACTTGACGCAACAGAGATACACCGGCCTCCCGGACAAGGCGGTCGACTACGCTCAGATGCTGATCGCGAGCACGCTCGCGAGCGCAGCAATGGGCTCTACGATCGAGTCCTCACAAATCGTGCGCGCACTCGAAGTGGAGCGCGGCGGCACGCCCGAAGCGACCGCGTGGTTTGGCGCCGCGCAGAAGCTTCCCGTCGCCGCGGCCGCACGCGTCAATGCCGTCATGAGCGACGCCGCTGCGTCGGATGACAGCGACTTGCGCAATATTGTGCATACCGGCACACCGGTTTGCGCGACCGCACTCGCAGTCGCCGAAAAAACCGGCGCGAGCGGGGCCGATGTGCTTGCTGCCATCGTGCTGGGTGTCGAAGCCGCGGGCCGCATCAATACCGCAATGCTGGGCGGATTGCAGACCAAGGGGTTTCACGGCTGCCTCGTCGCGATTTTCGCGGCGACGGCGGCAGCGGGCCGCTTGATGAAGCTGACTGAAGCGCAAATGACGCATGCCCTCGCGCTCGCCGCCACCTCCATGGGAGGATTGCATGCGGCGGCAAAAACCAGCGTGGCGCGCGAATATCACGCGGGACTCGCCACGATGCTCGGCATCAACGCGGCGCAGGTCGCGTCGAAAGGCTTCATCGCGGAAGAGCAGATTCTCGAAACCAAGCTCGGCTACTTCGCTGTGTACGGGCGGGAGCCGGACGTGGCCGGCGTGATGCGGGACTGCGGCAAGCGCTGGAGCATACTCACCGACATGGGCATCAAGCTCGTGCCCGGCGGCCATCCGCATCACGCCGTCGCCGAGGCCGCCGCCAATGCCGCGCGCGAAGGCGACGTCAAGGCCGCCGATGTCGAGTCGATCACGATCTCGCGTCCCGGCCTCCAGGCGCAGGTATTTTCCACGGGCCCGCAATTTCCGACGGACTTGATCGGCGTCGCGCACAGCCCTGCGTACTTCGCGGCATGCGGCGTCGCTGAACGCAACTTTTCATGGGAGCACGCGCTCGAGCACAAGATCAACAATCCCGTGATCCGCAGCCTGCTCGGCAAAGTCAAATTCGGCTCGCCGCCGACAGCCAGCCTCGAGCGCTATCTGTCAGGCGCCAGCGTGACCATCGCGACGACCGGCGGCAAGCAGCACTCGAACACCGTGTATGCGCCGCGCGGCGCGGCCGTTAACGGTATCGCATGGAGCGACATCGAAGCGAAATACCGCGCGCTCGCGCCTTATGCGAAATTGACGGGCGACAATCTCGAGCGCAGTCTCGAAGCCGTGCGCGGGCTGCGCGAAGCCAAAAACGTCGCAGCGCTGATCGCACTGCTGCGCTAGCGCATAGCCCTCCCGGCTACAACTAGGGCTCCGCGGGACTCCAGTAAAGTTATTCTGCGACGACCGCTTCGGGCATGAGCTTGCCCGGCAGGAGATTGCTTTTGCGGGCGATGCACGATGTGCTTCTGCAGCTCGGCGGCATCGAACAGAGCATCCGGCCGTTCGCGGACAATGTGGTCACTATCCCGGGCTTCCCGGGGACCGACGCCGGACGCACTAATTCTTGTTGGGCCCGGTGTAGCGAAGTATGTACAGACCCTGCTGGGCGCCGCCGGTGACGTAGATGTAGCCGCGCGTATCCACGAGCACATCTTCCATCCGCACATTCGGCCCGTACTCCTTCAGGTACATTTTCTCCGGCGGGCCGGCCATGAAATAACCGATCTCGCGCGGTAATCGCGTGTCGCTCACGTCGTAGACGCGCAGCCCGGCGTTAAACCATGTCAGATAAGACAGGTTGCCCTGTTGCTGGACGTGCGGGTTGTATTGAAGCTGATTCTGATTGTGCGGGCCGAAGCGGCCGCCCTTGTCGCAGAAGCTGGTGTACGGCAGGCCCGCCGCCGGAATCGGCACCGGATAGCGCGCTAAAGCAACCGGCTTCGCGGGATCCGCGATGTCGACGAGGGTCGCGTGATCGAGCGGTCCTTTGCAGTTGTAGACCACCGCCTCGGAGTTCACGTAGGCGAGTTTGCGGCGCGGCTCGAGCAGGACGGTATGCGCGTCGAAGCGATGGTGCGGCTCGAATTTAAGCTTCGATACGAGCTTCGGCTTCGATACGTCGCTGATGTCGAGAATGATCATGCCCGCATCGCCATAAGCGAGATAAGCGAGATTTCCACTGACGACATTCGGACTGTGCAGGTTCACGTTCGGATTTTTTTGCGGCGTTTCGCCGCCGGCAACATGCTGCCCCGGCACCCACCAGCGACCGGCTTCGACGGGCTTGGCCGGGTTGCTGATATCGAGGATCACGTAAATATCGCCGTCGTAGCCTTTCATGTCGGCCGCGAGGTGGACGTAACGGCCGCCGGTGTACGCATTGCGATGAGTGCCGCGGCCATCGGGTTTATCTGTGTGCCAGCGGCCGAGTTCTTTTGGATTGAGCGGGTCCTTGACGTCGATCAGGATGATGCCAGCTTCGTATGGATTCTTCGCGTCCATGCCGGCGTCTTCACGCGCCGTTGGCCGGCCGAGTGCGGCAACCAGTATGCCGTCGGCGAGATCGACCTGGTTCGTGCTGGTGTTGGCCGGACCGGGAATGAACTTCGCCACGCGGGGATTTTTCGGATCGGTGACGTCGACCACGCTCCAGCCCGGAACGTTGTAGTGGCCGGCGATGATGTACCAGCGGTTGCCCGCGCGCGTCATGGTGATTTTGAACGCCGGCCGCTCGTTCATGAGCGTATAGCCGACAAGCTCGACGTTGCTCGCGGTCCACGCGGGGGGCGGTGTATCAGCGCGCGCGCCGCACGCAATAAGTATCGCCGCGGTGGCAACGACGTGAATAGCGATACGACAGGCAGCGTGCAGGATGGGTTTCATGGGACCTCCGTTGGCAAGATGTACTTTTTGCAGCGGGCGGCAGGCACCTACCCTGCAGTCACCGATTCCGGCGTCAGCTTGCCCGGCAGCAAACAGCCTTTGCGCGCGCGGCGCACGATGTACTTCTGCAGCTCCTGGCCGGCGACACGAACGGTTTTTTCCTTGCCGCTGTTCGTGACGCCTGAAACGTTCACCGATTTGCCGTCGGAGAAACCAACGCCCTTCATCTTCTCCTTGTCATCCAGGCCCATCAGCGTGATGCCTCGTCCGCGCGCGAGCTCTTTCAGCTCGGATGCGTCGAACAGCAGCATGCGGCCATGCTCAGACAGCGTCACCGCCATCACGGGCTTTTCGGGCACCGGAGCGGGACGCAGCACGTCGTCGCCCTCTTCCACCGACATGAATGCCTTGCCCGCGCGCACGCGCGTGAGCAGATCTTCCGACTTGGCGATGAAGCCATAGCCGCCGGAGTTCGCGAAAAGATAGCGGCGTCCGGGCTGCGCGTCGACGACATGCGCGAGGCGCGCGCCCGGCGCGAGCTCGACCATTGAAGTAAACGACACGCCGTCGCCCTTGCCGCCTGGAAGCTCGGAAGCCTCGACGCTGAACGCGCGGCCGGTCGAATCCAGCATGGCAATGGAATGTATGGAGCGCGTCTCAAATAGCGCATACGGCCCATCGCCGTCCTTGTAGGTGATGCCGGCCAGGTCGAGACCGTGCCCCGTGCGCGCGCGCACCCAGCCGTTGCGCGAGACGATGATGGTGAACGGCTCGTCGACGACCACGCGTTCAAAAGTCGCGCGGCCCGCTTCCTCGATCACCGTGCGGCGGTCGTCGCCGTAGGTCTTCACATCGTCGCGGATTTCCTTGACGACAAGCTTGCGCATCTCGGTGTCGCTGCCGAGCAGATCTTTCAGGCCCTTGCGCTCAGTCTTGAGCTCCTTCAGCTCGTTCTGGATCTTGATGCCTTCGAGGCGCGCAAGCTGGCGCAGGCGGATCTCCAGTATGTCTTCGGCCTGGATATCGGTGAGCTTGAACTGCTTGATCAGCGCCGGTTTCGGCTCATCCGATTCGCGAATGGTCTTGATCACTTTCTCGATATTCAGGAAGACCGTGTTGCGGCCTTCGAGGATGTGGATGCGGCGGTCGACCTGGCCGAGGCGAAAGTTGGTGCGGCGCGTGACGGTAATGACGCGGAATTCGGCCCATTCGCCAATGAGATCGCGGATGTTCTTGCGCCCCGGCCGGCCGTCGAGACCCAGCACGACGAGGTTGACCGAGAAATTTTCCTCGAGGCTCGTGTGCGCGAGCATGAGCTGCATGAACTCGTCCGGGTCCTGGCGCGACGAGCGCGGCTCGAGCACGAGGCGCACCTTGTTGTCCTTGTCGGATTCGTCGTTGACCTTTTCGAGCACGCCGAGGATCAGCTGCTTGAGGTTGGTCTGCGTCGCGGAGACCTTGCCGTTCTTGTCCTTGGCCTTCGGGTTGGTCATCTCCTCGATTTCGGACATGACACGGTGCGCGGCCGTCGTCGGCGGCAGCTCGTAGACCACGATCTGCCACTGGCCGCGCGCGAGGTTCTCGACTTTCCAGCGGCAGCGCGCGCGCAGCGAGCCGCGCCCGGTCGTATACGCATCGACGATGGCCTGCCGCGGGCTGATGATCTGGCCGCCGCCGGGGAAATCCGGGCCCTTGATGATATCCATTACCGATGCCACCGTGGTCTTCGGATGGCGGACCAGCTGAATCGCGGCTTCGGCCGCTTCGCGCATGTTGTGCGGCGGCAGCTCGCAGGCCATGCCGACCGCGACACCCGAAGCCCCGTTCAACAGCAACATCGGCAGGCGCGCGGGCAACAGCTCCGGCTCCTGCAGGCGGCCGTCGTAGTTGGTGGTGAAATCCACCGTGTCCTGATCGATTTCGGAAAGCAACAGGTCGGCGAGCGGCGTAAGGCGCGCTTCCGTATACCGGTACGCCGCCGCGGAGTCGCCATCGGGCGAGCCGAAATTGCCCTGCCCGTCGATCAGTGGATAGCGCAGCGAGAAATCCTGCGCCATGCGCACCAGCGCGTCGTACGTCGATGCGTCGCCGTGCGGATGGTATTTGCCGAGCACTTCGCCGACGATGCGCGCCGACTTGGTGTGCTGCACGCCGGAGCGCAGCCCCAGCTCGTGCATCGCATAGAGAATTCTGCGCTGCACCGGTTTCTGCCCGTCTTCAACGTTCGGAATCGCACGGCCGCGCACCACGCTCATCGCATACGTGAGATAGCTGCGCTCCGCGAATGCCGCCATGTCGACGGAGTCATCGCCGTTTCCGCCGCCAGTTACGCCGGGCTTGTTCGGCGTTCCGTTGCCGCCCGCTTCAGACTTCGATGGCGGTTTGTCGCCGACTGCAATTGCGTCGGCGAACAAATCCGGTGTTGGATCGTCCTTGTTCGCGCCGCGCGTGCTTTTCCTCGCGGCCTTGGTCATACGTCAGCCTCGACCTGGTCGCCTTTTTCTTCCATCCAGGAGCAGCGCGCTTCCGATTCGCGCTTGGACATCAGCATGTTGAACAGCGCGAGCGTGGCGTCGCGGTCTTCGATGCGCACCTGCAGCAGGCGCCGCGTATCGGGACACAGCGTGGTTTCCCACAACTGCTCGGGATTCATTTCGCCCAGGCCCTTGAAGCGCTGGATGCGGATCGACTCGATCTTGATGCCGTCGTCGCGCGCGCGGTCGAGCGTCGACTTGCGCTCCTCTTCGTCGAGCGCATAGAGCTTTTTCGCGGGGCGCTTGCCCTGCGCGGGGATGTCTATCTTGTAGAGCGGCGGGCTCGCGATATAAATGTTGCCGTTCTCGATCAGCTTCGGGAAATGGCGGTAAAAAAGCGTGAGCAGCAGCACCGAGATGTGCGCGCCGTCGACGTCGGCATCGGTCATCGATGCGATCTTGCCATAGCGCAATCCCGACAGATCGGGCTCCACGCCGGCTTCGTGCGGATCGACGCCGATGGCGACGGCGATATCGTGAATCTCGGCGTTCGAGAACAGCAGCTCGCGCTTGACCTCCCACGAGTTCAACGCCTTGCCGCGCATCTTGTAGATCGCCTGGAAGCGCTTGTCGCGCGCCTGCTTCGCCGAGCCGCCGGCCGAATCGCCCTCGACGAGGAACAGCTCGTTCTGCGCAAGGTCGGTCATTTCGCAGTCGGTGAGTTTCTCGGGCAGCATGACGACGCTGGACGATTTTTTGCGCTCGACCTTCTGCACCGAGCGCGAGCGCTCCACCGCCTGGCGGATGACGACTTCGGCGATCTTGCGGCCGAATTCGACGTGCGTGTTGAGCCACAGCTCGAACGGATCGCGCACCATGGTCGCCACCAGCTTGAAGGCGTCGCGGCTGGATAGTTTTTCCTTGGTCTGGCCATGGAACTGCGGCTCGAGCACTTTGGCGGACAAAAAGTAAATCGTTTTCGACCACAGGTCGTCCGACATCAGCTTGATGCCGCGCGGCATCATGTTGTGGTGCTCGGCGAACGCCTTCACCGCCTCGAAGATACCGTCGCGCAAACCGGATTCATGGGTGCCGCCAGCCGGCGTCGGTATGAGGTTCGCGTACGATTCGCCGTAGCCCTTGGCCTCATCCACCACCGCAAACGCCCAGCCCGCGCCCTCGCCCACCGCGTAGCCGTTCGCTTCCTTGACGTAATTCTCGCCGTCGAAGATTTCGCCAACCGGCTCGGCGCCCGCCAGCATATCCTTCAGGTAGCCCTTCATGCCTTCCGGGTAGCTCCAGGTCCGGCTGGTCGTCTCTTTCGCGCCTTCGATGTTGAGCGTGACTTTCACGCCCGGCAGCAGCACAGCCTTGGAGCGCACGATGCGTTCGAGATCGGGCAGCACGATTTTGGGCGAATCGAAATACTTCTTGTTGGGCCAGATGCGCAGCGACGAGCCCGTGTCCTTCGCAGGGAGGTTTTTGACCTTCTTCAGTTTCTGCGTGACGGCACCGTCTTCGAACACGATGCGGTGCAGCGCGCCTTCGCGCTTGATCTCGACTTCGAGTTTCTCGGACAGTGCGTTGGTGACCGACACGCCGACGCCGTGCAGCCCGCCGGAAAATTTATACGCGGCGTCGGTGGCCGTCTTGGAAAACTTGGCGCCCGCGTGCAGCTCGGTAAACACGAGCTGCACGGTCGGAATTTTTTCAATCGGGTGGATGCCGACCGGAATCCCGCGGCCGTTGTCGGTCACCGTCACCGAGCCGTCGCGGTGCAACGTAACGTCTATCTGGTCGGCGTGCTCGCCGAATGCCTCGTCGGCGGCGTTGTCTATCGCCTCCTGGATGATATGCGTGGGATCGGTCGTGCGCGTGTACATCCCGGGCAGCCGCTGCACCGGTTCGATGCCGCGCAGCTTCTGGACCGAGCTTTCATCGTATTTCTTCACTGCCATTGCCGGGATAGCCTCGATGGGGATAAAACGCGATTGTACCGCTTGACGGTAAATGTACAACCGCGAGCGCGGAATACTCCGACGTGCGCTTGACTTTGTCCGGGTCGCGGACAGTGCGGCGAAAAATTTCAGCCGCTCGCGTGATTCAGCGAGACGAACGACACAGGTGCACCGGCCCGGCTATTCAGTCGTATACTTGCCGGCACCAACCATCTTTCGATTTGACGGCCATGCCCATCTACGAATATAAATGCGATTCCTGCCAGAGCGAATTCGAAAAAATCGTGCGCAGTTCTTCGCCCGCGACCGAATGCCCGAGCTGCCACGGCACTGATCTGCACAAAAAAGTGTCGACCTTCTCGGCCGTATCCAAATCGGCTTTCGGCGCGGTCTCCAGCTCCGCAACGCTTGACACGCTGCCGTCAGGTTGCCCGAGTTGCGGCGACCCCGGCGGCCCGGGTTCCTGCCAGTACTAGCCGCATTAGGAAACGAGCTGCCGTATCCGGCGGCCTCCGCGCAGAACGGGGGCTCAGCATTGCGAATGCGCGGAAAGCCGTTCACGTCACAAATGGCTGCATCAACGTGATGCCGGGGTTTATAGACAACGTACTCTTACCCGAATTCCGCGGCGAATCGATAGTAGTCGTGCTGCCCGAGACGCAATGCGCGAGACTTTTTTCGCGATAGGCAGCAGCGAGCCGCTGCCTACAGCCGCGCGTTAACGGGCCACGACAACGGCCGGGTCGGCTATGCCGGCGGCATCTCGGCGCCGCCGGCGTTCCTCCTGTGCGATGTTTGCTACGAGCTTTCTAGCCGCGATCTGCCTTGGCCACGCGTTCGGTTGACATGTCTGACCTCGCCGGCGCCGGCGCACTCGCCACCGGGGTCGGCGCGGTGGTCGTCACTGGCGTTGCATCCGAACTCACGACAGGTGCGGGCGCGGTAGCCGGCGTGGTGACTTCCCTCGACTCCGACCTGCTCATGGTCGTATCGCGTTGCGTGTTCGCTACGCGGGCGTCTTCGTTACGCGACGATTTCGAGAACATATGTGAAGTCGAACTGCAACCTACTACCGTAACCACCGCAGCGGTGGCAACAGTCGAAACAATAATTTTTGCGGCATTCATGATGGGCTCCTGACGAAAAGGTTGACGCGTCGCATCCGGTGAAAATATTTTTGGAGACGCTCGACTACCTTGCCAAAAGGGCTGGCTATATCAAATAGGGGTACGCTGATTTTCAAGTAGGCGTAAACCGCGAATGAGTCAGCGTGCGTAATGCCCGCCTCTGGGGATGGCAGCCCTGCGCGCGTCCGCGGGTAGGCCCTTGTCCTACGCTGCTTTGAGCTTAATACCCGCAAACGCGCCATGAATGCGGATGTCTCATACGGATGCCGGTTCGCATGAACCAGGCTTTTCTTACAGCTAAAAAGGAGTGATTCATGAAAACGACAATGAAAAGTGCGCTGGCGGCGACCGCGTTGATTATTTCGGCGCAGGCGGCGGCAGATGTCACGTTCTACGAGCGCGAAAACTTTCGCGGGCAATCGTTCACGACCGACAGGTCGGTCGGCAATCTCGAGCGGTTCGGGTTCAGCGACCGCGCCTCATCGGCAGTCGTTAGGGGCGACCGCTACGAAGTCTGCGACGACGTTCGTTTCGGCGGGCGTTGCATGATCCTGCGTCCCGGAAACTATCCTTCGCTTGCCGCGATGGGCATGAACAACCGTATTTCGTCGATTCGGGACATCGAACGCGGTGCGCGTTTCGAAGACAATCGCTACGCGCCGGCCCCGGTCGCCGTCTACGAAAGACCGCGCGCCGACCGCTTGTACGAAGCAAACGTCACTTCGGTCCGCGCGGTCATGGCGGCCAACGAGCAACGTTGCTGGGTTGACAGGGAACAAGTCACCACCGAGCGCAGCCGTGTCCCGGGTGCAGTGATTGGCGGCGTCATCGGCGGCGTTCTGGGCCACCAGATCGGCCGTGGCACGGGCAATGACGTGGCCACCGTCGGCGGCGTAGTGGGTGGCGCAGCAGTAGGCGCCAACGTGGGCCGCGACCGTGAGACCCGCTCGCAGGACGTGCAGCGCTGCGAAAACGTGCCGGGCAACGCGCGCACCGATTACTGGGACGTGGATTACACCTTCCGCGGCCAGAGCCATCGGGCGCAGTTGAGCAACCCCCCGGGCGCCACTATCACCGTCGACGAGGCCGGCGAGCCGCGCTTGTAATCGATACATTTTGTTTCAAACAAAACGGCCCCGCGGGGCCGTTTTGTTTTGCACGCCGGACTGCGGAGGTCACGGCTGCGCGGGCTGCCTGATCGCGACAATTGCCTCCATCACCTGCGCTATCGTATCGGGCTCGCGCGCGTTGAATTTTTCGCGCAGCCCCATGTCGACGACATCGACCAGCTTCGCGCGCGTCGCCTTCGTCATGCGCGACGAGGAACCCAGCGCGTTCAGCAGCGCCAGCGCATCGGCCATCTCGTGCACGCGCCGCGCGGAATGCACCGCCGTGCCGCACACGTAGCGCTTCATGTTTTGCGTGAACGGCCGCTCGTCGAAAGTCGCCGCGATGTCGGCCGCCGCCACTTCGAGCACACCATAGCGCTGCGCCGCCTCGAGCGACTCCATCAGCACTGCCGACAGCCCTTTCATGCACACGCTGCGTATCAGCTTCATCGCGCT
>JANYDM010000112.1 GCA_025363575.1 Betaproteobacteria bacterium
GGCGCGAGGTCTTTGGCCGGATCGTAATTGAGCTTCGAGTAGAGCGAAGGACTGATCGCCACCAGCGGCGAGCTCAGGACTATTGTGTAGCCGTCCGGCGGCGCCTTGGCTGCGAGTTCAAGACCGAGATTACCTCCCGCGCCCGGCCGCGTGTCCGCGATGAACTGCTGGCCCATCTGGTCGGAGAGCTTCTGCGCCACCGCGCGACCGAGCAGATCGGTCGGCCCGCCCGGCGGGAACGGAAATATCACGCGCACCGGCTTGACCGGATAAGTTTGCGCGAACGCGCTCATTGCATGCCACGCAAGCATTCCTATCGCTAACGCTGCACTCGCGCGCCGGACACGCTGTAAATGGATCATGTTCGTCCTCCACGGATGCAACGTCGCTGCGCGACGCCGGATTCCGTGCGGCATTGTGGCATATCCTCGCGCGCAGTCCAGCAGCGCCGGTCGCGCGCAGCGGGTGTGTTAAGATTTTTTCGTCCCGCTCGCTTGCAATAAATACATTAGAGAGCTGTCAGTGCCCGCATCACGCTTACTCTGCCTGCTTGCCGGCGCAGCCGTAATTTTCGCGGCCGCGCCTGCCGCCGCGCAAAATTATCCCGCCAAACAAGTGCGCGTGATCGTGCCCTACCCGCCCGGCGGCGGCAACGACATCATCGCGCGCGCCGTCACCGACGAGCTGACGAAACGCACGGGCCAGCAGTTCTTTGTCGACAACCGGCCGGGCGCGAGCACCATCATAGGTGCCGAACTCGCGATGAAGTCGCCGCCCGACGGCTACACACTGTTTGTATCCAGCCAGACGACGCTCGCCATAGTGCCCAACCTCAAGACCAAGGTGCCGTATGACCCGGTGCGCGACTTCGAGCCGGTATCGATGCTCGCCACCCAACCTTACCTCGTCGTCGCGCATCCATCGTTGCCGGCGCACAACGTTGCGCAACTGATTGCACTGGCGAAATCGCAGCCTGGCAAAATTGTTTACGCGTCATCGGGCATAGGCACCGGCGGCCATCTGTCGGGCGAGCTCTTCAAGATGATGACACACACCGACATGCTCCACGTGCCGTACCGCGGCGGGGCGCAGGCGGTCACCGATCTCACCGGCGGCCACGTGTCGGTGATGTTCGCGACCATGAGTTCCGTTTACCAGCAGGCCATGAGCGGTCGTGTGCGGCCGATCGCTATTACGTCAGCCAGGCGTTCGCCAGCGGCGCCGCGGGTGCCGACCGTTGCCGAAAGCGGCGTGCCCGGTTACGAAACCGTGCAGTGGATTGCGATGTCGGGTCCACGCGGCATGCCGAAATCAGTAGTCGACAAGCTGCACGCGGAATTGGTCGCCGGCAATAAATCGCCCGAGCTGCGCGAGCGGCTGTCGTCGCAGGGTTACGAGCCCGAAGTCTGCACGCCCCAGCAGCTCGGTGATTACATCAAATTAGAGTTCGCACGATTTGGCAAACTGATGCGCGCGATCAATCTCAAGGACGAATAGACAAAACTATGGCGACACAGATTTGCATGGGCGGCTACGGGCCGCCGACCACCACGCACAGCCGCGCCATCAAGATGATCGGCGACAACCTCATCGCGCAGTTCGGCAGCGAGGTTGATATCAAGTATGTGTGGAACGTGATGGACTTCGGCTACAAGGGCGAAGAAGTGCTGTGGATGAGCGAGCGCGGCATTTTGACTGTCGCCTATCAGTCGACGAGCTATCTCACCGCGCGCGTGCCCGAGCTCGAATTCGCCGACCTGCCGTTTCTCTTCGGAAGTCTTGCGGACGCGCGTGCGGCTATGGACGGCGCGCTCGGCGAATATCTCAGCCGCAGGATCGAGGAACGCGTGCCGGGCTACAAAATGCTCGGCTATTTCGAAAACGGCTACCGGCACATCTCGAACCGTCTGCGCCCTGTCCATCTTCCCGCGGACTTGCGCGGCATGACGATACGCTCGCTGCCGAGCCAGATGCACAGCCGCACCTACGAAATGCTGGGCGCCACACCGCTGATCATGGATTTGAAGCCAGCGATAACGGCGATTACTCAAGGCAAGCTCGACGCGCAGGAAAACCCGCTCGCCAACACCGTCGATTATGGCGTGCACAAGTTTCACCGCTATCACACACTGACGGGCCACAGCTATCTGTCGCGCGGCATCTATTGCAACCGGGCGGCATTCGAGAGCTGGCCGGCCCTATTGCAGGAAGCGATGCTGAAGGCCACGCGCGCGGCCGTGCTGGCGCAGCGCAATCTCGCCGTGCGCGAAGAAGAAGTCGCCCGCCAGGCGATACTCGATGCCGGCGGTGAGATCGTCGAGCTGACCGCGGCCGAGCGCGCCGCGTTCGTCGATGCAATCAAACCGCTGCATGACGAAGCGCGCGGCCGTTTCGGCAAGGCGTTCGCGTTATTGGAAGCAACGCGCGCGGGCAAGGTAAAATAAAAGTCCCCGCGAGAACAACAATCGCAAGCGGCGCCGTGCACGGTTTTTACCGGAGGAGAAACATGAAAGCTATTGGAAGCGCGCGTCATGCCGCCAGCGCAAACGTGCTGATCGCATGCGCCGTCGCCGCGTTGACAGCGGGCATCGCACCCGCCTGCGCGCAAAACTATCCGGCAAAACCCATACGTGTAATCGTGCCATATCCGCCCGGCGGGACATCCGACATCCTGACCCGCTTGATCGGCGCCAAGCTCACCGAAAGCTGGGGCCAGCAGGTACTGGCGGACAACCGCACCGGCGCCGGCGGCAACATCGCGGCGGAGATGACCGCGCGCGCGGCGCCCGACGGCTACACGCTGATGCTGACGGACATCGGCAATTTCATCTCGACCTCTATCCTGTATTCAAAACTGCCATTCGACGTGCTGCGCGACTTTGCGCCGGTGATTACCGTGTCGTACTCGCCGCACTTGCTGTCCACGCATCCGAGCGTGCCGGTGAAAACAACGAAGGATCTGATCGCGCTGGCGAAGTCCAAGCCGGGCAAGCTCAATTTCGCGACCAACCTCGGCGGCATGCCGCATCTGGCGGCGCTCAGTTTCGCGCAGCGCGCCGGCATCGACTGGGTCTACATTCCGACCAAGGGCGGACCCGCTTCGACCTATGCAGTCGCGACTGGCGATGCGGATGTCATGTTCCTCGGCATGCTGCAGACGCTGCCGCACGTCAACTCGGGCAAGGTGAAAGTGATCGCCACCTCGGGCGAGCAACGCCAGCCGACGCTGCCGGACACGCCGACCGTCGCTGAAACACTGCCGGGTTTCGTAACCGGCACATGGCAAGGCGTCCTGGCGCCCGTCAAGGTGCCGCCGGAAGTGATTGCGAAGTTGCACGCCGAAATTTCGCGCATTCTCAAATTACCCGACGTCAAAGAAATCCTCCTGTCGCAAGGCACCACGCCCCTCGCCACCGGCCCGCAGGAAACCAGCCGCTGGCTGGCGACGGAGAAAGAGCGCTGGACCAAAGTCATCAGGGACAGCGGGTTCAGGCTCGAGTGATGCGCACGTCACGCGCCATTGCCGCCATGGTCGCGCTGGCCGGCGTGTGCTTGAGCGCGGCGTGCGTGCACACGCCATCGATTTCTCCCGCGGCACGCAGCGAACTGGCGTCGACCGGCACGCTGCGCGCAGGCATCAACTACGGCAACGTGGTGCTCGCGACTAAAGACTCCGCGAGCGGCGAACTCAAAGGCGTGCACGTCGATCTGGCGCGCGAGCTCGCCGCACGCGCAGGTGTTGCCGTCGAGCTGATCGGCTATGACACCGCGGGCGGCATGGTCGACGCGCTCAAGAGCGGCGCGCTTGACGTCGCCCTCTTGTCGGCCGAGCCCGCGCGCGCAGGTGAAATCAACTTCAGCCCCGCGTACGTGGACATCGACGCGACGTATCTCGTGCCTGCCGGCTCGCCCATACGCGATGTTGCCGACATCGACCGCGCAGGCACGCGCGTCGCGATCGCCGGCAAGAGCGCGTATGAATTTTTTCTCAGCCGCACGCTCAAGCAGGCGCAACTCGTGCCGGGGCCCGGCACCTTCGGTGCTTACGATGTGTTCGTGGCGGGCAAGCTCGACGCGCTGGTCGGCATCCGGCCGCGCCTCGTGATCGAAGCGGAAAAGCTGCCGGGCTCACGCGTGCTGGCCGGCCGCTTCATGGCCATCGAGCAGACCATTGCCAGCCCCAAAGGCCGCGACGCCGCCGCTCGTTACATCCGCGAATTCGTCGAGGACGCCAAAGCGTCCGGCCTCGTCGCGCGCATGCTAGCGGAGCACGCCGTGCGCGGTGTGACTGTTTCGCCCGAGGCGACCCCGTAGGCGTACGCACTCGATAGGTATAAGCTGTCGCTGCAGCACCAATAAAACTCAGGGGGAGGCATGATGTTCAGACGGATTCTGCAGATTTTTATTTTCGTCGCCGTCGCTTTCGCGATTGCGATGCCCGCGCAGGCCCAATCGACGGCGCGCGTTTTCGAACTGCGCACCTACACGACCAACGACGGCAAGCTGAACGACCTGGTCAATCGCTTTCGCGATCACACCGTGCGCATATTCGCCCGTCACGACATGGTCAGCATCGGCTACTGGATACCGAAAGAACAACCCAACACGCTGATTTACATCCTCGCCCATCCGAGCAGCACGGCCGCCGCCAAAAACTGGGACGAGTTCCGCAAAGATCCCGAGTGGGTAACGGCGCGCACGGCGTCCGAAGTCAATGGGACCATACTGGCCAAGCCGCCGGTATCCGTCTATATGGATCCGACCGCTTTTTCCGCATTGAAATAAAGCTAAACACCATCAAAGGGGGAACACCATGCAGTTGAAGAAAATTGCCGCCGCCATTGCGCTCGGGTTCGCATGCAACGCGGGCGCCGCGGATTACACGATGACGGTCACGAAGGATCGCCTGCTCAATGCGCAAAACGAGCCGCAGAACTGGCTCATGATGAACGGCGACTACGGCTCGCAGCGCTATTCCAAGCTCACGCAGATCAACCGCGACACGGTGAAAAACCTGCGCATGGTGTGGGGGATCGCGCTCGGCGGCATGCAGGACGTCGCCGCCAACGGACCGGAGGCCGAAGTCAATCCGCTGATCGACAACGGCTTCATGTACACGACGGACGGCTGGGGCACGGTCTACAAGATAGACGCGCGCAACCCGAACAAGGGCGACTTCGTGTGGATTGTCGATCCGGGCGTCACGCACAAAGGCAACATCTCGCGCTCGCGCGGCATCGCGCTATGGGAAGACCTCGTCATCGCCAATCTCCCCGACGGCCGGGTCATCGCGATCAATCGCGACAAGGGCGAAATCGTGTGGGACAAAAAAATTCTCGTCGCCAACGAGTTCGGCAAGATGGAACGCTTCTTCGCCGCGCCGATCACCGCCGATGGCAAGGTCATCATCGCGAATGGAGCAGGCGACGGCAAGACGCGCGGCTGGATCGCAGCGCTGGACGTGCGCACCGGCAATGAGCTGTGGCGCTGGTACGCCGTTCCCGCGCCCGGCGAGCCCGGCAGCGAAACGTGGAAAGACAAAAACCAGGCGTGGAAAACCGGCGGCGGCGGCCTGTGGCAGACCGGCTCGTACGACCCCGTCACCAAACTCACGATCTGGGGCACCGGCAACCCGATTCCGCAGTACGATCCGCAGGCGCGCGCCGGCGACAACCTGTATACCAACTCCGCGGTCGCGGTCAACGTCGACACCGGCAAGCTCGCGTGGTATTTCCAGTACACGCCGAACGACTCGTGGGATTACGATGAAGTCGGCATCCACATGCTGCACGACGCGCAGATCAACGGCCAGACGCGCAAGGTCGTCACCCACTTCGCGCGCAACGGCTTCTTTTATACGCTCGACCGCACGAACGGAAAATTCATCAAGGCCGACCAGTACGTGAACGAGGTCAACTGGACCAAGGGCATCAATCCCAAGACCGGCATGCCCGTCGAGTACGATCCCAAGCTCGACGTGCAGGTTTACAACCCGGTCGCGCGCTCGCTGCGCGGCGATCCGATGAAGAAGACCTGCCCGACCTGGCACGGCGGCATCGCGCATCAGCCGACTGCGTTCAATCCGGTGAAGAACATCGCGTACGGCGCCGGCACTGAAGGCTGCTTCACGCAAAACGGCGCAGAGGTCCGCTACATCAAAGGGGGCGGCGACATCGACGAAAAGGCGAGTGACAAGCGCACTTACACGAGCGATCTCTACTACGGCTCGGTCACGGCGTTCGACACGACGAAACACAAAGTCGTCGCCAAAGCCGTCACTGACATCGAAGTGCGCTCGGGCACCATCGCAACGGCGGGCGGCCTCGTGTTCAGCGCGCTGCAGGACGGCTGGGTCGTTGCCTACAACGACGACACGCTCGAAGAAATGTGGCGCTTCAATGTCGGCACGCCGCTGAAAGGCGCGCCCGTCACCTACTCGATCGGCGGCAAGCAGTACATCGCCGTGCAGACCAGCGGCCGCCACCTGCACCCGAAGAAGTTCGACAAGCTCGAGAACTCAAGCTATCTGTTTGTGTTTGCGCTGAACTAAAAAAAGTTGCTGCTCAAGAGCCCTTCCCCGTGATGCGGGGAGGGTTTTTTTGGCCCGGGGTCCTTCATTATGACTATCGAACATAATCCATACGAGGCACCGAAAGCAGCATTGCCTGATCTGCCCGACCCCAGCGGTCGCCCTGGTTGGGTCTGGGTTATCGTCATCTTCTACGCGTTGGGAATCGTGGGCACGCTCATCTCAACCATCGCGGTGCTGGCGGGCCGACCTCTTGGCGGCCAGGCCGCGAGCTCCTATTTGAGTAATCTTACGACGCTCGATCACGTTTTTTCGCTCATCGTTGCAAGCGTTTCCGCGTTGGGTACGATAGCGCTGTTTCGAATGAAGCGACGCGCGCTCCACTTCCTTCTGGCGGTTTTCCTCTTAAGCGTCGCTAATTTCGGTATCAATGTTGCGCTGCGTCCCGCTTATCGCGCGATGTTCGACCAGGTCGGCTATTGGGGTCTTATTGCCGGATGGGCGATCAACATCGCAATCGTGCTGTACGTCTGGAGGCTGCAGACGAAAGGGTTGCTTCGGGCGTAACCCGACTGGAGCTCCAGCGTAGCTCAGAGCGCCGCCTTGACGCCGAAAGCGTGCCGCATGTACTGCAGCGACGTAGTCGCACGCGGTGACTGACCGTCCGGTCGAAGATGACGCGGTGCAAACATTGCTCGCTCGTGCATTTCACTGTAAAAATTACATTTGCTTCAATCAACCAAATGGCGGCTTCGCATATCAACTACACTAGCAACGCCAACCCCGCCATTTCTATCAACATTATTTAGAAAGAAGATCATGAAAACATTCATCGGAATGATCGCACTGGTTCTTGCATCCCTATCTTTCACGCACGCAGCAGAAACCGTGGGCGATAAAGCGCATGAAGCGAAAACGGATGCCGTGGAAGCCAAGCGCGAAGCCGGTAAGGACATCCGCCACGCCGGCCGCGAAGTGAAGGCAACCGGTCGCAAGGCGCGCCAAGCCGTGATAACCCGCTGTGCCGATGGCCGTCATACGGTAAAAGGCAAATCTGGATGCGCGCGTCATGGCGGAGTACGCGATCCCAAGTAAGACAGGCGGATTGCCGGTTGTCGCCGGCCGTTCTTAAAATGACGTCTGGGGAAACTGCGTTACAGTGTCCAAGACCACGACAAGAATCGCGTTAGTCGGCACACCCGATTACTTGAATTCTGTGCAAACCTCCGCCGCACTACCCCAATAGTCGGCGCACTTCGCTTTGTCCATCGCGCCCTTGCCGATGATCTTGGCAAACGCGAAATCCGCCAGTAACTCGACTTCGCGCGCCTGCAGCGTCGCGGGAGGATCGGCCATGTTGATGCCTTTCGCCCTGAGGTCTGCTTCGGTCATTGAGAAGCAGCGTCCGTCGCTGTAGGCGAATTTGTCGAACGGCGGCATGCCCGTATTCGGCAAACCGCATTTGACGATCATGACGAAAGCATTGCGGTCGAGCTTGCTTTCGCGCAGGTTCGCGCCGGTCGGCATCTGGTTGTCCATCTTGCGGCCGTCGCCGGCCCAGCCGTGGCATGACTGGCAGTTGCCCTTTTGGGTGAACAGCCGCAGACCTTCAGCGATATCGTTGGCATCAGCCGCGCGGGCCCCTGCGATGCACACGCACCAGCAGGCAAGGGCCAGCAACATCGTCGCGCTGTGTAGATTTTTCCGATTCTTGTTTTGCATGACTGATCCAGGCGAAGAGAAGAACGTTATCGTGGCGCGCAGGTTGTCTTTAGTCAACCATGGCGCTGCGGTATCATGCAGGCGCACACAATAAGTTACCGGGGAGAATCGTCATGCCGGACCTGCGTCGAAGCGTACTTCTCGTATCGGCTTTGCTCGCGCCTGCCGTGCCGGCATTCGCGCAAGCGCCCTGGCCCGAGCGCAACGTGCAGATCATCGTGCCGTATACGCCCGGCGGCTCGATCGACATCATGACGCGCAGCGTCGCGCAGCAGCTTGCGCAGGCATGGGGCAAGAACGTCGTCGTCGACAATCGCCCGGGCGCGAGCGGCATGATAGGCACCGAGATCGCCGCCAAGGCCGCGCCCGACGGCTACCTGCTGCTGGGGCACACGTCTTCATACCCGGCGACCGCGGCCGTGCGCGAGAAACTGCCCTTCGATCCCGCACGCGCCATTGTGCCGGTCGCGATGATCGCGCGCGCGCCGATGATCCTCGTCATTCATCCGTCGATACCGGCGAAATCGGTGAAGGAACTCGTCGCGCTCGTGAAAAAAAATCCCGGCAAGTTCAACTACTCGTCGTCGGGGACCGGCGGCAACAATCATTTCTCCGGCGCATTGTTCGCATCCGCGGCGGGCATCCAGCTGACGCACATTCCGTATAAAGGCATTTCCCTTGCCATGACCGCGCTCGCCGCCGGGGAAGTCGAGCTCGTCATCGCCAGCGCCGCAGCCGTCAATCCGCAACTGAAAGCGGGCCGCGTGCGCGCGCTGGCCGTCACCAGTGCGACACCTTCGGCTTTGCTGCCGGGCTTACCGGCTATCGCACAATCGGGCGTGCCCGGTTACACCTACGAGCTATGGTGGGGATTGTTCGCGCCTGCCGGCATGGCAGCCGAACGCATCATTTTTATCAACGCCGCCGTTAACAAAAGCCTGGCCGGCGCGGAAATGAAAAAGTTTCTCGACAACGAAAGCGCCGAGGCCTGGGTCGCGACACCCGCCCAGCTCGCCGACCTGTTGCCGAGAGAAATTGATCGTTACCGCAAAGCAGCGAAAGAAGCGGGAATCGCCGCGCAATAAGCTTAATATCGCGGTTATCGGCGCAAAAGGAGAGCAGCCATGTTGGGAGTGGACCCGCGTATCGCACGCGCGGCCTGGACGGTGTTTCTGGTCGCCGTCGCGATCGGCCTTGCCTATCTGTCGAGGCAGACTGTTTTCATCGTCATCCTGGCCGTATTTTTTGCTTATCTCATTTATCCCGCCGTGCTGTTTGTGCAGCACCGCCTGCCGCGCCTGCCGCGCACCGCGGTGCTGACGGTCGTGTTTCTTGTCGTATGCGGGCTCATGGCCAGCGCAGGCTCATTGATCGGATCGAGTATTTCGGACGAGGCAACTGCGCTGGGGCAAAAGTTGCCCGAGTTGATGAACGATCCGCATGCCGCGGAGCGCATTCCGCTGCCGAACTGGCTGGAGCCCCTGCGCGCTCGCATTGTGGAGATGGTGCGCGCTCAGGTTGTCGCCAATAATGACCAGGCGCTGCCTTTCGCCCACCGTATCGCAAGCGGCGTCCTGCAATTTGCCGGCAACATTATTTATCTCATCGTGGTGCCTATCCTCGGCTTCCTGCTGATCAAGGATGCGAGTCAACTGCACACCGGAGCGTTGTCCTGGGTGTCAGCGGGCGAGAAGCGCGCTTTCTGGAGCAAGCTCCTCGGCGATATCAATACGCTGCTTGGACGCTATATCCGCGCTTTACTGCTGCTTTCGCTGGCGGTTTTCATCGCGTACGGGCTCGTGTTTTCGCTGTTGGATGTCCCTTATTCGCTGCTGCTCGCCGCGATCGCGGCGCCGCTGGAGTTCATTCCTTTTCTCGGGCCGCTGGGCGCCGCCGCTATCGTGGCCGCCATATGCGTGTTCAGCGGTTACGAGCATATGTTGTGGCTCCTGCTATTCATCGCCGGTTACCGCTTGTTTCAAGACTACGTTTTGAGCCCGTATCTGATGAGCGAAGGCGTGGAAGTTCACCCGGTGCTCGTTATCGTGGGATTGATGGCGGGCGAAGAAATCGGCGGCGTGTCGGGCATGTTCCTGGCGATTCCCCTGATCGCGGTGGCCAATATCGTCGCCCGCCACGTACGCGCATCCCCGCGCAGCGCCAAAGCAGACTCTTAAGCCCGCTAAAGCGACGCCGCATCGTCGCGGATTTCACCAATCCGATCGGGGCGGGCGCGGTTTCACCAACGGGGCACGTCGAGCGCTACCAGCGCTTCCTCGCCGACAACGGCATCGGCATCTCGGGCATCGAATTCATCGACGACGGCAACGGTGTGCTCTATACGTACGACGTTAATACCAACCCCAACTACAACACCGCAGCCGAAGCTGAAGCCGGCCTGTACGGCATGCGCGCCATCGCGCGCTACCTCGGCGACGAACTCAAGAAACTCGAGCGCGCCGGGCCGCGCCTGGCTTCCGCGCGCTGATTCCCGAGCGCCGCCCGCGCCGGGGCGCGGGCAGGCGTATCCAGCGGTACCCGGCGAACCGATTTCATTCCGCTCCCGGCAGCGCTGGATGCACGCAGGTCGCCCGGAAAGCTTTAAAATGCGGCACCTTCAAACAAGACAACATCAACCCGAGGAAACCGCAGTGCCGTTCAATATTCTTTTTCCCGACAGCCGCTCCGATCCGCTCGACATCGAGCGCGAAGTCGCCGGCCCCGATACCGTAATCGTCAACGCGCGCAAGGACCGCTTCGAAACCGTCGAGCTTTCGGCGTGGCAGAACTGCGACGCGGTCATCACGCGCTTCGTGCCCATAGACACGAAGGTGATTCCGCACCTCAAGCGCACGCGCATCGTGGTGCGCAACGGCGTCGGGTTCGATGTGGTCGATCTCCAGGCGTGCGGCGAAGCCGGCATCGCAGTGTGCAACGTGCCCGATTACGGCACGACGGAAGTCGCAGACTCTGCCGTCGCAATGATGCTCGCATTCGCGCGCGGCACGCCGGCGCTCGATGCCGCGCTGCGCACCGATCTCAAGGGCGGCTGGACGCACGTGCATAACGTGACTGCGCGGCGCCTGCGCGGCGCGACGTACGGCGTGATCGGCCTTGGCCGCATCGGCACCGCCTCTGCATTGCGCGCGCGCGCTTTCGGCATGAACGTCGCGTTCTACGATCCCGTGCTGCCCAACGGCTCTGAACTCTCGTTCGGCTTCACGCGCGCGCGCACGCTGAAAGAGCTGCTCGGCATGGCCGATGTAGTGACCATACACGCGCCGCTCAACGAATCGACGCGCGCGATGATCAACGAATCGGCGATTGCCGCGATGAAACCGGGCGCGTATCTCATCAATACGGCGCGCGGGCCGATCTGCGATACCGCAGCGCTGCTGGCAGGCCTCAAGAGCGGCAAGCTCGGCGCGGTCGGGCTCGACGTGCTGCCCAAAGAGCCGGCGTCCACGGCCGACCCGCTGGTAGAAGCGTGGCAGAACAACGAGACGTGGATACGCGGGCGCATGCTGCTCAATCCACACGCTGCGTTCTACAGCCCGGATTCGCTGGTGGACTTGCGCCGCAAAGCGATCGAAACGGCATACTTCTACCTGCGCGACGGCGTGCTCGGCAACTGCGTGAATGCGGAGTATCTGAAGAAGCCGCGCTAAATCACGCGGGCGGCGCGGCGCTCACTCGGGGCGGTACAGCCTGCGCAGGGCGAACGCAGCGTCGAACATATTTTCGCCCAGCGCGGCGCCGTCCCCCGTTTCAATAATCTTGTTCAGCCATGGCGACGTGTCGTGAGCGGGCCATTTCCAGGCCAGTGCATGGCGCATGTTGGCAAGACGCTGCGCAAATCTGGCCCAATCTCCCGGCACGATCTGCTGCAGGTAGAGGACCGAGGCGATGTCGGCCAGCACTTCGCTCCAGCCTTCCACCGCGCCGCTCTTGACCACCGATAGATAGCCCTGAACCGTCACTTTGTCGCGCGAAAAATCCGGCGGCAGCACCCGGTCGAAACGATTGCGCACGTAAGCTTCGCGCTGCTCCACGCAATGCGTCAACTCGTGCACCGACATAGCGCTAAGCCACACGGGCAGGTCCGCTTCAGAGATCGATTCAAAAAATTGCGTGAGGCCGTCTTCGGGCGTGGTATTGAAAAACACGAGGCAAACGCCATCGGCGAGGCGCAGACCTGACGCGAACAGCGGCCGCGTCAGGCCTTCTTTCTGGGCGTCGAGCACTTTGACTGTGAGACGTTCGGTCTTTACCGCCGACTGCGCGGCACTGATGCCGGCGCGCAGTTGTTCTTCAGTCGGGTAAGGGACGGCGTGAGCGTATGCGCAGAACAAGGTGGCGAACAGCGCCAGCCAGTACGCATACGCGGTCTTCATTTGAGAAATGTCTCCATGGGATACGTTTCGTCTGCGCGACCACCGGCAAGCGAGTAAATATTACATGAACTTGCAGTGCCGGTGAAAATTTTACACAGTTTGTCCTACAATAAAGCGCGGAGAAGAAATTGATTTACCGTCTGTTTCTCAAGGGCGCATGCTGATACATCACGGAAAGGTGAGCCATGTCACAGTCTGCAGAAATCCAGGTCCTGTCGTCGGCGGCATTCAAGGCGGCGTATCTCGCTCTGGTGCCCGCATTCGAGCGCACGAGCGGCCACCGTGTGACGACGCGATGGATGCCGGGCGTCGATGTGCTCAAGCGCGTCAAAGAAGGCGAGGCGAGCGACCTTGTGATCCTGCAGGCGGGAGACATTGACGCGCTTATCGCCGTCGGGCGCGTCGTCGCCGGCAGCCGTGTCGACCTGGCGCGCTCGGCTGTCGGCGTCGCGGTGCGCGCCGGCACGCCCAGACCTGACGTCAGTTCGGCGGCGGCGCTCACGCGCGCGTTGCACGCGGCGGGTTCCGTCGCCTATTCGACCGGGCCGAGCGGCGTCTACATTCTCAAATTGTTCGAGCGCCTCGGCGTGGCAGGCGAAGTCAAAGCAAAGTCGCGCCAGGTCAAAGGCGAGCCGGTGGCCGCAGTCGTAGCGCGCGGCGAAGCGGAAATCGGCTTCCAGCAGGTGAGCGAGCTGCTGCCCGTGCCCGGCATCGACTTTCTGGGGCCGCTGCCGGATGAAATCCAGCAGATCACTATTTTTGCTGCGGGATTGCAGACCTGCGCGCAGTCGCCGGCCGCCGCGAAGCTACTCATGGCTTTCCTGACCTCGCCGGCGGCCGCACCCGCCGTCAGGGCATCGGGGATGGAGCCGGCGTAGCCGGCGTTGACTCATTAACTCTTTTGCCGCGACGTTATTTACGCAGCCCGGCGAGGATGGACAGCGCACGGTCCATCGAGAACTTGCGCGTCTCGGGACTGAACGCTTGCGGGTTGCCCGGCATCATGTAGCCGTGCAGCACGCCGGGAAAGATATGCACTTCGAGATTCTTCCTCATGCGCAGCGCCAGTTTGCGATAGGCGTCCTGCACCGGCGGCGGCGCGGCGGTGTCCTGATCGCCCCAAATGATGCAGACCGGCGCGGCCATGCCTTCGAGTTCATTGGTGTAATCCAGCAGTTGCGTGCCGTGGCATGAAATCCCCGCGGCATAGCCGAGACGTTTGGGGCCGAGAATCGCATACGGGCCGCCATAGCAAAATCCCATCGCCGCCGCGCGCCCGTTGAAGTTGGACGCGGCTTTCAGCATGGTCAGCGTGTCCGCCATGTCGGCTTCGCCCGCCGCGATTTTTTCCAGGCGCGGCTGGCCGCGTCCCGGCACGCGCGGATCGTCGCGCTCCAGCGGGCCGGGCACCGAGCGCCAGAACAAATCGGGCGCCGCGGCGATGAAGCCGCGCGCCGCAAATTCATCCGCGATCGCGCGTACGTCGGCATCGACTCCGTGTATCGCCGACGCGAGTACGACCGCCGGCAGCTTGCCGACGATTTCCGGATTAACCAGATAACAATCAAATTCGCCGCCATCTTTCGCGCGCACTTTGATGGTTTTACCCTTGATCGTCATGTCTACTGCCCTTTCGCCTTATGAATTGATGAATGCCTGCCTATGCCGACAATGCTTGGTCGAGAAAATCCAGCCGGTCCTGGCCCCAGTACAAAATATCCTGATAGACATAGGTCGGCGTGCCGAACACGCCATGCCGCGCCGCCTCCGCCTCGCTCGCCTGCCACGCAGCCATGATTTCCGGCGTGTCCTGCATCGCGAGCAGCCGCGCGCCGTCGAGGCCGAGCTTATCCGCGGTCGCCACGCGCACGGACGGATCGCGCACGTCTTGTTCCTCGCTCCACAGCGCGTGCAGCAGCGCATGGCTCAGCGCCAGCGCGTTCCAGCCGAGCTTGTCGGCGGCAATGACCATGCGAGCGCTGTACTGATTGTCAGTCGGATAATGGCGCGGCCGCAGCACGAGCGGCATATTCAGGCGCTGGCGCCAGCGCGTAAGCTCGACTTCATGATAGCGGCGGCGTGCGTCCGGCCGCGTCAGCAGCGGAATGCCGCCATTCGGCGGCACGATGCGCGTCGGGCGCACGATGACATCAAGTTCGTGCTTCTCTATCAGGGCTTTGAACTTCGGCCAGCCCAGATACGCCCACGGGGACGACAGAGAATGAAAGTAGATGACGGTTTTTTTCATGCGCACAGCGTTAAATTGGGCATTCAGGGCGGTAGTATACGGGATTGTTGCACTGCGGAATGCCAAGTACCATGACAAACAAATTTTTTCGCGCGTCTGTCACAACCGTCGTCGCACTCATCGCGTTCGCGGCAATTGCACAGTCCGCGTGCGCGCAGACGGCGGCGACACCCTATCCTGAAAAACCAGTGCGCCTCGTCGTCCCGTTCGCCGCGGGCGGCGCGCTCGATGTCGTCGCGCGCATCGTCGGCCAGAAAATGACCGACGCGTGGGGCCGGCAGATCGTCATCGACAACCGCCTGGGCGCCGGCGGCAATATCGGCGCAGAATTCGTGGCGAAGGCACCTGCGGACGGCTATACGCTGCTCATGTCGTCGGTGACCACGCAGGCGATCAACATGAGCCTGCTCGCAAAACCGCCGTACGATTTCATTCACGACTACTCGGCCGTCGCGCTGGTCGCGTCGGCGCCGCTTGCGCTGGTCATTCATTCGTCGCTGCCGGCAAAATCGGTGCGCGAGTTCATCGCGCTGGCCAAAGCGCACCCGGGAGAGCTGAACTACTTCTCGTCTGGCACCGGCACCGGCACGCATCTGGCAGCCGTCATCTTCGATCAGATGGCTGGCATCAAGACGACACACGTGCCGTACAAAGGCGGCGCGCAGGCGCTGGGCGATCTGCTGTCGGGCCAGGTGCAGTTCGCCATGTCTACCATCGGCCTCGTCGAGCCGCATGCGGAAAGCGGCCGCCTGCGTCTGCTCGGCGTGGGCTCGGCAAAGCGCTTTACGCGGCTGCCCGACTTGCCGACGATCGCGGAGAGCGGCGTGAAAGGTTACGGCGCCGAGCAGTGGTACGGCATCGTGGCGCCCGCGGGCACGCCCGCGGCCATCATCAACAAACTCGCCGCCGAAACCAGAACCATCGTTGCCAACGCCGAAGTCAGAGACCGTTTCCTCGCTCAGGGCATAGAGCCCGTCTACGCGGGGCCGGAGGAATTCGCCGGATACATCCGGTCGACGGTGGCGAAATACGCAATAGTCATCAAAGCGCTGGGTCTGGCGGTGGACTGAAATCCACGCCGGGCCGCCTCAATCGGCGTCGCGCTCCACCGGCATGCTGTTGAGGGTATCGGCGGAATTCACGAAATCGAAGTGCAACACCGGCTGGCGACCGGTCTGGCCGGGCGACTTCTTCCCGGTCTGCAGCACTTGCGGGCGCGACTCGCTCATCTTCATCTCCACCCGGTAGTCGGCGGGCAGCGTTCTTTCGTAATGCGGCAGCACCCTCTTCAGGTAATCGTACTGGCGGGTTTCGTTGATGATCACGCCCATGGTCTCGAGCAGCGTCAATTTCGGAAAATACTCGCCCGCCGGGCGGCTGTAATTGACGATCTGCATGAAGCGGATGTAATCCCTGTAGTACGGGTCCGCTTCCTCGATCTCCCGGCCGTTCGAGAATATGCCATCCATGAAAAAAGACATGGTGAGGTCGCGGCGGGGCTTTTTCGACCAGTTCAGCAGGATATCGTTGACCGTCACCGACAGGCACAGCTCCAGGTGGCCGCCTACCAGATAGACGCGCGACGGCGTAACGTCGAAAGGCACCTCGCCGTCCTTCGAGAACACCCAGTAGTCGGGCGCGCAGTCTTCCATGAAATAGTTTTCCGCCGTCCGGTCGTCCTGCAGATAGATGACGGGGATATGGTTCTTGCGCGCAAAGTGGATCGCCTGGTCGACCCCGAACTTGCTGGCGATGCGCCCGTCGTCATTGGACGAGGCGTGCGTCACGATCATCACGGCATCGCCCTTCAAATGGATATCGGGCGGATTGGTGAACGTGTGCTGCGGGCAGCTCGCGAACGACGCCCATGACCAAACGCCCAAAATCAGGATTGCAAGTTCACGCATGCGACTTGTCTCGCGACCTTTTTAATTTTGACTGCGGCGATGCCGGCACCCTCCGTGCGCACCGTTTTCCCCGGCTCTACGACCCTTGTATGTCCCGGGCATCACCTTCCCGGGGCGAAATATTGCATTAACGCCATCGCGCCGTCAAACGCGCGGTCGCGCGCGCCGACAGCGTTTGCGATATGGCATCGCGTCGTTTACAGTCGGGCGTTGTTGCGCAGCACTTTCCCAGCACCCCGCACCCCGCACCCCGCACCCCGCACCCCGCACCCCGCACCCCGCACCCCGCACCCCGCACCCCGCACCC